>JACZJQ010000278.1 GCA_014860455.1 Bryobacteraceae bacterium
CCGTCATCTCCGTCTCGCCGCCGCCCTTGGCCGGGTTCCCGGCCGCCGTCAGATCCCTCAACCTGTCGATCAGCGACTGCACCCCAATCGAGTCCATCGTCTTGCCGCCCTCGGCCCACGTCTCGCCCGACTTCACAAACACCCTCGTATTGCCCCCCGCCGTGACCTCCACCTTCCCCGGCTCGTTAAACCCGAAATCAAACAGCTTCTTGCTCCTGAAATCCGCCGCCGTCTTCTCGATGCCCTGCAACGCATCCGCCGCCAGCGCATGCACCCCCGGCGCCTCCGAGCTTTTCACCAGCAGCCCGTCTTTCGACTTCCGAGCCTCCAGCGTCTGCACCCCCTGCAAATCGGTCAGCCGCACCGTCGCCGCCACTGCCGCCGACGCAAACGCCCGCTCGTTCTTCGCCGCCGTCTCGTCGCTCACCGTCGCATCCAGCTTCGCCTCGCCCAACTTCCTCAACAACTCATCCACCTGCCACCCGTCGGCCCGCATCTCCGCCGGCTTCACAATCTTCCAGTCGTTCTGGCCGGCCCGCGCAAACTCCACCGTCCCCGCCTTCGACACCACCTCCAGCTTCGTCACGAAATCCTTGCCGAACGTCAGCAGCCTCTTATCTCTTAAATCCGCCGCCGTCCTGTCGATCCCCGCTTTCGCAAATCCCGCCATCGTGAACAGCCGCTTGCCCGCCCCCGTCCTCACGTAAAACCCGCCACCCGCAGGCGTCTCATCGCCCACCAGCAGCGTATGCGTCTTGCCGTCCTTCATCGTCGCCGTGATCGCCACCCCCGGCTCCTTCAACCCATACGGCCCAAAATCCGAGGTCTGCTCATCCACCACCTTCTCCCCATGCAGGTCGCTCAACGCCCCCATCAGCGCCGTCATCGCATCCGGATCCGCCGCATACTGCTTCGGCTGCGAGATCATCCACGGCCCCGCGCCCTCGCGGCTCACCACCGTCGTCTCGCCCTCGGCCCTGCGGATCTCCAGCTTCTGCACGTCGTCTTTTTTCAACGACAACATCACCGGCGCATCCCCGGCCTCCTGAGCGTGGTCGTGCCCCTCGTGGCCTTGCGCCGCGCCATCTTCCGGCTTCGATTTCATCGACCACCACACCAGCCCGCCCAACACAACCAGCGCCAGTGTCGCGGCCAGCAGCCCTCTGAACTTCATCGCTTCCCCTCCCTACCGCCTCCGCCACCACACCATCACGCCCACCAGGATGATCCCGATCGGAATCACAAACTGGCTCGTTGTCTTCAACACCAGCGCCTGCGCCCGCGTCATCTCCAGCCGCCGGTCATCTGGATCCTTCGGCCGGATCGAAATCAGATCCTCATCGCTCGCCAGCCAGTTCACCATGTTCAAAAACAGGTCCCGGTTGCCGATATAGCGCAGCGCATAGTTCGCCGCAAACTCCGACGTCCCCGCCACCACAAACCGCCCTTCATCGGCCGGCGTGTTCCGCTTATAGCTCCCCGCCGCCGCCAGCACGTGCGCATCCGCCTGCCCGGCCTCCAGATCGGCCTCCGACAGCTCCCCGCCCAGTTTCGTCACCGCGATGCTCGACTTCGACGTCATCGCTATCGCCTCCACCGTCGTCTTCTCGGTCGACGCCGCAGTCAGCGACCGCGTCAATGGAAACGCCACGCGCGCCCCCCGCATCTCCCGCACAATCGGGTGCACCGTATAGCTCGACGACAGCGCCACTTCGCTGCCCAGCCCGGCCAGCGCCTCCAACCCCACACTCAACACCTGGTTCTTGTTCGCCGTCACGCCCCACCCGGCCAGCACCCCCATCAGCGCCGCGTTCTCCGCCACCGGATTCTTCCGCGTCTTCAACGGCGGATCCACCATCACCAGCACCCGCCCGCCATTCTCGACATACCCCTTCAATGCATCCACCGCCGCCTGCGGATACTCATACCTCGGCCCGCCAACCACCACCACCGCGCACCCCTGCGGCATCTCCGCTTTGTTCGGCAACTCAATCGACTGAACTTTGTAGTTGTTCTTCTCCAGTTGCTCCTTGGCTCCCGAATAGCTCTCCGGCGTCGCCTCCTCCAGCGGATGCTCGCCCCCGCCCTGCATGAAGCACACCGTCTTCTCCGTCGTCTTCAACACCCGGATCAAAGCGCTCGTCACCTCTTCCTCTGTCAGCGACCGCGCCTCCTGCAACTTCTCTCCCCTCAGCAGGAAAATCGACCCGTCCCTCGCCCCGATATCCCTCGCCCTCTGCGGATTCTTCAGCAGATCCACATACTCCACCTTCAACTTCGCCGACAAATTGTCGTACCTGTCCAACAGATCCCGCGCCGTCGTGAACTTCCGCGGATCGTCGTAATACTGAATCGTCACCTCGTCCTTCAGATTCGACGCCAGCTTCACCGTCTGGTCCGACAAGGAATACCGCTTGTTCGACGTCGCATCGAAACTCTTGTTGTGCCGGTTCGCCAGCCAGTTCCCCGTCGCCAGCACCGCCAGCACCACCACGATGTATGCCGCCGCATAGGCCGCAAACTTTGTCTGCCGTGTTTTGATCCAGTTCGTGTTCATCGCCTTATGCCCTCCAGCGGAGCGTCTCAAGGCTCCGCGCGGCCATGAACAGGCCGAAGTAAGTCAGACTCACGAAGTAAATCGCGTCTTTCGTATCAATCACGCCCTTCGAGAACGGCTCGAAATGCGCTACAACCGACAGGTAAGCCATCGTCCGCGCCCATGCCGCCGTCTCGTATCCGCCCACCCACTCAAACACCCACAGCAGCAAACACACGGCAAACGTGACCCCGCCCGCGATGATCTGATTCTTCGTCAGCGTCGAAATAAACGTACCCACCGCCAGCAGCGCGCCCGCCTGCAGCATCAACCCCAGCAACCCCACCAGCAACGGCTTCCAGTCCGGATTGCCGTGCAGGAACAGGAACCCGAAGTTCAGGCAGCAGATCGCCAGCGTCAACCCATACAGCATCAGCGCCGCCAGCCACTTGCCCAGAATCACGTCCCAATCCCTCACCGGCGACGTCAGCAGCAGCTCAATCGTCCCCTGCCGCTTCTCTTCCGCAAACAGCCGCATCGTGATCATCGGAATCAGGAACAGCCCCACCACGCTGAAGTTCATCAGCATCGGCCGCAGGATCATCTCGTTGATGTCCAGCGGCATCGGCCGTCCCATCATCTGCGCCTGCAATCCCGCGGCCACGAAGTAGCCCACAATATTCCAGAAAAAGAACCCGAAAATGATGGCGAACATCGCCATCATCAGGTACGCAATCGGACTGGCGAAGTAGCTCTTCAGCTCCTTCCGGCAGATCGTCCAGATGTTTCTCATGGCTCGTTCCCTTTACTTCTTTCCCTTTTCATCGCCCTGCGCCGGCGCCGTCAGCTCCAGGAAGATCTCCTCCAGGCTCACCGACGCCGTCTTCAGCTCATGCAACCCCCACCCCGCATTCACCACCGCCCTTGCCACCTCCGCCCTCACATTC
>JACZJQ010000279.1 GCA_014860455.1 Bryobacteraceae bacterium
GTTGTCAAGAAAGGCGCTGGCGTGGGTCTCATTGCCGGGATCCTCGCCGGGGTGATCGTGATCGGGGCAGGCGGCTACTTTGGCTACAAGAAATTCATGGGACCGAAGGATTCAGGCACTGAAGTCGCCCAAACCCAGCAGCCCCCCGTGAGCCAGGAACAGGGCTCGGCCGCACCGGAGCAGACGCCGCAAAGCCCTGCCGGGACGGCGATGCCCGAATCCGCGGCGACGCCAGTCCAAACGCCCCCCCAAGGCGGTGGGCAAACACCGGCCTATACAGCGCCCCCGGCTGCCGGCCCACCTTCGCGCCAGCAGGCGCCTGTGCAGCAGCAGCCTGCCTACACCCCACCGCCGCAACAGACCCTGACCTCGACGCCGGCCTATACCCCGCCCTCCGCGCCTCCCACGCGCCCGCCGGCGCAGCCAGTCGAGGAACGCCAGCCGATCCTGAGGCCCGAGCGCAGCTATCCGCCCGCACCGGTCACCCAGGCGCCGCCGCAGTCCACCGCACCGCCCGCATCGACGGCGGCCCGCTACACGGGTCCTTCGTCAGGCATGCTCATGTGGTCGGGCAAACTGGACCGCAACGCCGTGGTGACCATCGACGGTTCCAGCGCGTCTTCCGGGAAACTGACCGGCTCGCTGCCAGGCGTTCCCGTGACCATTGAAACCGACCTCACCAACATCGGCTTTGCCGAGACGCCCAGCCCGTCGAACGGCTGGAAACGATTGGGGCTGCGTTCGAAGAAGAACCAGAACATAGTCGTCAATATCCGCTGGAGGGTGATCGACTGATCTCCTCGGCGCGGTCTGCCTGCCCGAAGCAGGATCAGTAAGGACGGCACCGGCGAAACTTGATCGTCGCGCCGGCGGTCCACCAGTCCTGAATTCGCTTCAGCGACGGCTCGATGAAAGGGGAAACCGATTGTGCCGGCACGGCGAAAGACAATCTCAAACTCTAGCGCCGCACCACGGCGTTCCGCGTCGCGCCGTGCCGGTAAGCGAACATGAGCCGCAACTGCATGCGGACAAACCAGGCGGCCAGCCAGTCCGACACCGGCGCCAGCGGCAGCGAGAATTCGATACGGTCTGTGAGTAGCGTACCGTCATCCTCCTCTGCGAACTCGTGGCGGTGGTGCCAGACGCGGAACGGGCCTTGCTCCTGGATGTCCTCGAAGTACCGGTTCTTCTGGTAGCCCGTATGGACGGCCAGCCACTCAATTCCGAACGGGCCAACCGGGATCCGCAGCCGGACTTTCGCTCCAACCTGCAGCCCGCCTGTTCGCTCGATGATCCGGGCCTTGCTCCAGGGCGGCATCAAGCGGTCCAACGCCTCCGGACGCTCGTGGAAGGCAAAGACCTCCTCCACGGGGGCGGGTATCCAGGAACTGTGAATGAAGGACGGCATATGCGGCGGTGTATGCTGGACGTTTCCTCAGATGGTCCTTCGGCTCACAGGGATGCAGAAGCGTTTCGGCGGCGTTCAAGCGCTGGTGAAGGGCGACTTGGAAGTGCGCCGCGGCGAGGTCCACCTGCTGTTGGGCGAAAACGGCGCGGGCAAGTCGACGCTGATGAAGATCGCCGCCGGCATGATCCGTCCCGATGGCGGCGAAATGGTCTGGCAGGGCGGGCGGGTTTCGTTCCGCAACCCGGCCGAGGCGCAACGCGCCGGCATCGCCATGGTTCATCAGGAGAGCCTGCTGGCGCCGCACCTGACTGTAGCGGAAAACGTCTGGCTGGGCCGTGAACCCGCGAGCCGATGGGGAGTGCTGAGGCGGGGCGAAGTCGAGTCCGCCACGCGCCGGCTGATCGAAGAGCATGGCTTTCCGCTGCAACCTGAGTGGCGGGTGGAACGGCTGGGTCCGGCGGGGCGGCAATTGGTCGAAATCTGCCGTGCGTTAGCGCACCAGGCGAATCTGTTGATCTTCGATGAGCCGACTTCGGCGCTCTCTGACCGCGAGTCCAGCGAAGTTCTCAGGATTGTGCAGGACTTGAAACTCCGCGGCCTGGCGGTGATCTATATTACCCACCGGATGAGCGAACTCCGGGAAGTCGGCGACCGCGCAACGGTGTTGCGTGACGGCTCGACCGTATTCTCCGCCCCCATGCAGGAGGCCGGTGACGACGAGTTGATCCGCCACATGGCCGGCCGCCAGGCAGAAGGCGTCTTCACCCGGACGCCACTGCCTCCCGGCAAGGAAATGCTCCGCGTCGAGGGCCTCTCGCGGCGCGGAGTGCTTGAAGACATCAACTTCAGCGTCAGGGCGGGGGAGATCGTTGGCATCGCCGGACTCATGGGTTCGGGCCGGACCGAACTCTGCCGGGCTTTGTTCGGCGCAGAGGCGGCCGACTCTGGCACGATTCTGGTGGACGGCAGACCTGTCCAGATCGACACGCCGCGAAAGGCAGTCGAGGCTGGCATCGCTCTGGCGCCGGAGGACCGCCAGAGCCACGGTCTCGCCGCCGGGCGCCCCGTGGGCGAGAACATCACCTTGGCGTCGCTCGATCGGTTCAGCCCTGGCGGTGTGATCGCTCTGGGGCGGGAACGCGCCGAAACCGGTTTGATCGCCAATCGTCTGCGGCTGAAGGCATCGTCGCTCGACCAGGAAGCGGGCAAGCTCAGCGGCGGCAACCAGCAGAAGGCCGTGATTGCGAAATGGGTGATGCGCGGGGCGCGGGTGTTTCTGTTCGACGAACCCTCGCGCGGCATCGACATTGGCGCCAAACGCGAGGTCTTCGAACTGATGGACGAACTGGCCCGGCAAGGGGCCGCGGTCCTGATGGTCAGCTCAGAGATGCAGGAACTCACCGGCATCGCCGACCGCATTCTGGTGATGAAGGACGGACGCATTGCCACCGAACTTCCCCGCCACGCATCCCAGGAGCAGATCCTGCGTGCTGCGACAATGGGAGTCACGGTCTAGATGCTGCAACGGATCCTGCCCTTCCTCACCCTCATCGCCCTGGCCGCCGCCCTGGCGCTGGCCACGCCCCATTTCCTCACCGGCATGAACCTGGCCAGCCTTTTCCGCCAAACCGCCGTCATCAACATCATGGCGCTGGGCGTGACGCTGGTGATCGTTGCCGGCGGCATCGACTTGAGCGTCGGGTCGATGATGGCTCTGGCCAGTCTGCTCGGCTGCATGGCCATGGAACGCGGTTCCGGCATCGCCGCCGGCATCCTGATCGGCGTCGCCGCCGGCGCGGCGTTTGGACTGGCCAACGGCGTCATCATCACGCGGATGAAGCTCAATCCGTTTATCGTCACGCTCGGCGCGCTGGGCATCTATCGCGGTCTGGCGCTGATGATCTCGGGCGGGGTGCCCGTGCACGGACTGCCCAAAGAGTTCAGCTATCTGGGCGAGGGCGCCGTGGCGGGGATACCGTTTGTTCTCATCCTGCTGGCCGTATGTGCCTGCGCCGTCCACTTCCTGCTGGCCCGGACCCGCATGGGCCGCTACGCCTTTGCCATCGGCAGCAATCCAGGCGCGGCTTACTACGCAGGCATCCCGGTGGCCTTCCATACGTCTGCGATCTATGCCGTCTGCGGGTTGATGACCGGGTTGGCCGGGATGGTCGAGTCCAGCCGGTTGATGACCGGACAGCCGACCTCGGGCCAGGGCTACGAACTTCAGGCCATCGCCGCCGTGGTCATCGGCGGTGGCAGCCTGCGCGGTGGTGAAGGCAGCGCCGCCGGCACACTGGTCGGGGCCATGATCATGGGCCTGCTCTCCAATGGCAGCGACCTGCTCGGTATCTCGCCCTACCTGCAGCAGGCCATTATCGGAGCGGTCATCATCCTGGCCGTCTTCCTGGACGAACTCAGAAAACGGAGGATGGGCGCCGCGGCCTAGCCGCGCGGGCCTGGAACGACTATGAAAAACCCCATCATTGTGGCTCTGGATGTTGAGAACGCCCGCGAGGCGCTCAGTTTGGTTGAAAGGCTCGGTGAATCTGTATCCTTTTATAAGGTAGGACTGGAACTGTTCACCGCCGAGGGTCCGTCCATTGTCCGTGAGTTGCGGTCAATGAACAAGGACATCTTTGTAGACTTAAAGATGTACGACATCGGAGAGACCGTGAAACGGGCCGCGGCGCGGGTGGCGGCGCTTGGCGCCAGGCTGCTGACCGTCCACTCCAGTCCCCAGGTGATCCGGGCGGCGATGGAGGGCGCACGTGGCAGCCAGTTGAAAGTGATCGCCGTAACGGTTTTGACCAGTTTCAACGAGTCCGATCTCGCTAATGTGGGTATTGTTGGGCGAACAACAGGCGAATATGTCGAGTTTTTGGCTCAAAAAGGAGCGGCGGCGGGGGTGGATGGCTTCGTCTGCTCGCCTCTTGAAGTGGCCCGATTGCGTCATCTGGCCGGACCGGAAAGGATTCTGGTGACGCCGGGCGTCCGGTCCGCCGGTGCCGACCAGGGCGACCAAAAACGTGTGGCGACGCCGGTCGAGGCGATTGCCGCCGGAGCCGACTACTTGGTCATCGGCCGCGAGATCACCCGCGCAGCCGATCCGCTCTCTGCAAGCCTTAAGATTCTAAAGGACTTGCAAGCGACTCAATCCGATAAGCAAAGTTGATCGGCCTTAACAACATTTCTTGTTGACATCACCCGGCGATGTATTGTTACCTGTTTATCATCAGGGAAACTTCTGTTTGCAACAGCAGGCGGAGGAGACTAGGTAGCTCGCGTCAACGTGAGCGCCATTGAGTACAACTACCGAAAGGGATTATCTAAAGTGAACATTCGCCTTTCTTTGCAGCTTCTGGCCGTGTTCCTCGTCGCGCTTTGCGCCTTCGGGCAGGTCACAACCTCCGTCACCGGAACCGTGTCCGATCCTTCGGGCGCCGTGGTGCCGGGTGCGGCTCTTGTGATCGAGAACACAGCCACTGGCGTTACGCGCGAAACCGAGTCGGACCAGTCCGGCGCCTACCGCTTCCTTCAGTTGGCCCCTGGCGCTTACCGCCTCAAGGTCAAGAAGAGCGGCTTCGCCGATCTGCTCGTGAACGACATCCAGTTGCTGGTGAACACGCCGGCGACGCTCAACGTGACCTTTGAATCGGTCGGCCAAGTCTCCGAAGTGGTTTCGGTTTCCGCCGAGGCCACCACGGTCAACACGGTTGATGCCAGTCTGGGCAACGCCATCGGCAACCGCCCGGTGGTGCAGTTGCCGCTTAATGCCCGCAACATCGTCGGCCTTCTCGCGCTGCAGCCGGGCGTTGTCTTCACGTCGGAGGGCGACACGGATTCGCGCAACGGCGCCGTTAATGGCGGCAAGAGCGACCAGGCGAACGTCACCCTCGACGGCGTCGACGTCAACGACCAGATGGACCGCCAGGCGTTCACCAGCGTTCTACGCATGACTCCGGATTCGGTCCAGGAGTTCCGCGTTACGACTTCCAACGCCACCGCCGACCAGGGCCGCTCCTCAGGCGCACAGGTGGCCCTTGTCACCAAGGGCGGCACGAACGAAGTGCATGGTTCCCTTTACGCCTACCACCGCAACACCGTCACCACCGCCAACGACTTCTTCTTGAACTCTTCCGGAGTCGCCCGCCAGAAGCTGATCCGCAACATTTACGGAGCCTCGCTGGGCGGTCCGATCATCAAGAACAAGCTCTTCCTGTTTGGCAACTGGGAAGGCCGAAAGGACGCCAGGGACGGCCAGGCGCTTCGCACAATTCCGTCGATGAACATGCGCCAGGGTATCGTGTCCTACCGCAGCACCGCCGGCGGCGTGGCCACCGTCACCCCCACGCAGATCGCCTCCCTGCTTGACCCGCGCGGGGTCAACGCCGCGGCTCTGGCTGACATGCAGAAGTACCCCGTCCCGAACGACTTCTCTGTCGGCGACGGCCGCAACTTCGTCGGCTACCGTTTCACCGCCCCCACGCCGCTTCGCTGGAACACTTACATCTCCAAGCTCGATTACGTTCTGGATTCCGCCAACAAGCACACCATGTTTGTTCGCGGCAACCTCCAGAACGACAATTCGCAGGGCATGCCGCAGTTCCCCGGCCAGCCCGCCAACAGCGTGACCCTGACCAACAACAAGGGCATCGCCATGGGCCTCACCAGTGTCCTGACGCCCACCCTGATCTCCAATTTCCGATACGGCCTCACCCGCCAGGGTTGGGAATCTACCGGCATCGCCAACTTCTCGGCGGTGACGCTGCGCGGCATGGACCCCATTGTCGGTCTGAGCCGGGGCTTCCAGGCCACCATCCCGGTGCACACTATCGCCGAGGACATGAACTGGATCAAGGGCTCGCATACCGTCCAATTCGGCGGCGTCATCCGCTTGAACCAGAACAAGCGCAACAACTACGCGACCTCGTACTCCGGCGCCACGGCCAACGCCTCCTGGCTAGTCGGCAGCGGCAGCGTGCTGAACGCTCCATTCCCCGACATGAACTCCTCTGACATCACGTTGTTCCGCTATGCGATCGCCGACGTGATGGGCCTGGTTACCCAGGGCAACGCCCAGTACAACTACCTCGTTGACGGCACGGTTCTGCCCAATGGCGCGCCTGTCGCCCGAAACTTCAAGAACAAAGAGTTTGAGTTCTACGTCCAGGACACCTGGCGCGTGAACCGCGCTCTTACCATCACCGCGGGCGTTCGCTACTCCCTCATGCCGCCCATTTATGAAGCCAACGGCCAGCAGGTCTCGCCGAACATCCCCATCGGCGACTGGTTCGATACCCGTGGCGGCCTCGCCGCGCAAGGTAAGAGCCAGATGGAAGCCGGCCTGATCTCCTTCCTCCCGAAGAGCAAGGGCGGGCGCGACCTCTATCCTTTCCACAAGGACAACATCGCTCCCCGCGTGTCCTTGGCCTATTCGCCTCAGGGCACCGACGGACTGAGCAAGTTCTTGTTTGGCGGTCCTGGCCGCACTTCGATCCGCGCCGGATGGGGCATGTACTATGACCTGTTCGGGTCGGGCCTGATGCGCTCGTTCGACGCCACGGCCTTCGGCCTGTCGAATGCTCTCACCAACCCGGCCGCCGTGCTGACCATCGAGTCAGCGCCGCGCTACACCGGCATCAGCAGTATCCCCGCCGGCTTGCTGCCTGCGCCGCCTCCGGCCACCTTCCCGACAACCTACCCCAATCTGTTCGCCATCACCAACGGCCTCGACGACACGCTCCAGGCCCCCTACAACATGAACATGAACTTCAGCATCGGCCGCGAGTTCAATCATGGCTGGTTCGTTCAGGGCTCCTACGTCGGCAGGCAGTCGCGCCGCTCGCTGGTCCGCCGCGACGCCGCCATGCCGACAGATCTGAAGGACCCGGCTTCGGGTCAGACCTACTTCGAGGCTGCTACCGTCCTCGCCAAGCAGGTCGTCGCCGGTGTGCCCACAGCCAACGTCGCTAAGGTCGCCTTCTGGGAGAAGTTTTACCCCAATGCCGCGACCTCCACTCTGACTGCCACGCAGAACGTCTACAACCGCTTCCGGGCCAATCAGTACGACTGGACCTACGCGCTCTATCAGCTCGATACAGCCGCCGGCCAGGGCTCCTGCCATCTGCGCTCCACCGGTTGCTCCATCCTCGGGCCGAATGCGTTCTACAGCCCGCAGTTCTCTTACCTCTCGGTGTTCAGCTCCGTCGGCGGCGGCAACTACCACGCGGCTCAGTTGAACGTCCGCAAGCGCTTCACAAACGGCGACTCGATCGACGTCAACTACACATTCTCGAAGTCGATCGATCTGCGGTCCAACACCGAGCGCGTCGGCTCCTCCACGGGTGTTCTCTGGAACCCCTGGCAGCCCGGCCTGATGAAGGGCGTTTCGGACTACGACAACACCCACCTGCTGTCGTCGTTCGCCGTCTACAACCTGCCCATCGGTAAGGGTAAGCGATTCGGTACCGGCATGAACGGCTTCGCCGACGCCATCATCGGTGGCTGGCAGTTGTCCGGCGTCATGCGCATGTCCAGCGGCTTCCCGATCAGTGTCTTCGAGACCGGTCTATGGCCCACCAACTGGAACAACAACAACTGGGCGCTGTGGACAGGCAAGCCGGTCACCACCGGCCGCAACAAGAACATGACCTCCATCGCCGGCGCCAACGGCCCCGGCCTGTTCACCGATCCCGAGGATGCTCTCTCAGCCTTCGACTACGAGATGCCCGGCGGTATCGGCACACGTAACGGCCTCCGAGGCGACGGCGTGTTCAACATCGACCTGAACGTCGCCAAGAACTTCACGATGCCCTACAACGAAAAGCATCGCCTGCAGTTCCGCTGGGAGACATTCAACCTGACCAACACATCACGATTCGATGTCAACAGCCTGTCGCTCGACATCTCTGCGTCCGGCACGTTCGGCCAGTACAGCTCGACGCTCAGCGCGCCGCGCGTAATGCAGTTCGGCCTGCGCTACGAATTCTAAGCGCAAGCCAAACCAAACCAACCCCGAAGGGCGGAGCCGCAAAGCTCCGCCCTTTTCACGTTTGCGGTTAGGATAAGACTATGGCGACGAAGGTCATCATGCCCGTAGAGGAGTACCTCCACACGTCGTGGCCTGACGGCGACCGTGAATTCATCCACGGCGAGGTGGTCGAGAAGCCCATGCCTCCTAAGTCTCACGCCAAAATCCAGAAGGCACTTTTATTGCTTTTCAGCCGGTGGGAGGCGTCCAAAGGGCTCTGCGCGCTGCCGGAATTGCGATGCGCCGTTGCTCCCGGTGTTTATCGCCTGCCGGACGTGGCGGTGTTCCAGGGCGAACCCGATGAGGAGATCCCATCGGCGCCCGCCTATGCCGCGATCGAGATCCTCTCGCCAGACGACAGAATGGCAGCGGTGCTGGCCAAGCTGCACGAGTACCGGGAGTGGGGCGTCGCGCACATCTGGCTGATTGACCCCGATGCCCGCCGCATCTATGAGTTCGGCTCCGATGGACTGCGCGAGACGGGCGCGTTGCTGATGCCTGAACACGGCCTGTCCATCCCGGCCGCCGACCTCCTGCCTGAGGCCTGAAAGCCCATATCTACAGGGCTTTGGGCGCACTGCCGCTGTGCCACAATGGTAATGTGACCGGTCACGAAATCCGCCAGAAATTCCTCGACTTCTTCGCCGCGCGCAACCATCGCGTCGTCCGTTCGTCCTCGCTCGTTCCCGCCAACGACCCCACGCTGCTGTTCACCAACGCCGGCATGAACCAGTTCAAGGACGTCTTCCTCGGCATCGAGAAACGCGATTACTCGCGCGCTACCACCGCCCAGAAATGCGTCCGCGCCGGCGGCAAGCACAACGATCTCGAAAACGTCGGCTACACCCGCCGCCACCATACCTTCTTCGAGATGATGGGCAACTTCAGCTTCGGCGACTACTTCAAGGCCGACGCCATCGACTTCGCCTGGGACCTGATCACCAAAGGCTACGGCCTCGACAAGGACCGCCTCTACGTCACCGTCTTCCGCGAGGACGATGAAGCCGAAGAGCTGTGGCAGAAGGTCGCCGGCGTGCCCAAGAGCCGCATCTTCCGCCTCGACGAAAAGGACAACTTCTGGCAGATGGGAGAGACCGGCCCCTGCGGCCCGTGTTCGGAAATCCATTTCGATCTCGGGCCCGGCACCGCCGAACCTGGCCGCGAACAGGAGCAATTCCCCCAGGACGGCGGCGGACGCTTTGTCGAAATTTGGAACCTCGTTTTCATGCAGTACGACCGCGACGGAGCGGGTACGCTGACGCCGCTGCCCAAGCCGTCAATCGACACCGGCATGGGCCTGGAACGCGTGGCCGCCATCATGCAGGGCAAGTTGTCGAACTACGACTGCGACCTGCTGAAACCGATCGTCGAACACGCCGGCGAACTGTTCGGCAAGCCTTACGGCAGCGACACGCGCTCGGACACCGTGCTGCGCATCTGCGCCGATCATGCCCGTTCGGCGGCGTTCCTGATTCACGACGGCGTCGTCCCCTCGAACGAAGGCCGCGGCTACGTGCTGCGCAAGATCATGCGCCGGGCGATGCGTAACGCCCGCATGATCGGTGTGCAAGACGCCTTCCTCTATAAGCTCACCGGGTTTGTCGCTGACTGGATGAAGCCCGCCTACCCCGAGATGCTCGAAAGCGTCCAGCGCGTGGCGCGCATCGTCCGCGACGAGGAAGGCCGCTACGCCACCACGTTCCAGGTGGCCGAGCGCGTGTTCCACGACGAAGCGAAGAAGGCGGCTACCGGCACGCTGCCCGGCGACGCCGCATTCAAGCTCTACGACACCTACGGCATGGCCCTCGACGAGCAGCAGGAGATTGCCCGCGAACTCGGCCTCTCGATTGACCTCGATGGTTTCGAAAACGCCATGCGCCAGCAGCGCGAACGCGCCCGCGCGTCGTGGAAGGGCGCCGAGAAAGCCCAGGTCGCGCCCGTCTACCAGGGACTGCTCGAAAAGGGACGCACGGTGTTCCTTGGCTACGAAACGATGTCCTGCGCCGAGGCGCGCATCGTCGCGCTGGTGGCCGGTCAGGCGAGCGTTGCGGAACTCCCCGCCGGCGCAGAGGCCGAACTCGTCCTCGATCAAACGCCTTTCTACGCCGAATCGGGGGGCCAGGTGGGCGACACCGGTGAGATCCGCTCCATAGAGACCGGCGAGGTGCTGGCGTACGTCAAAGGCACCTACGCCGCGGTGCCCGGCCTGACGGTCCACAGGATTGTCACCGCCGCTCCGTTGCATGTGGAGATGTTGGTCAACGCCCAGGTGAACGAAGATGCGCGCCGTTCCACGATGCGCAATCACACCGCCACCCACCTGGCTCACGCCGCGCTGCGCAAGGTGCTGGGCACGCACGTGAAGCAGGCCGGTAGCGTGGTGGACCCCGGCCGCCTGCGCTTCGACTTCTCGCACTACACGGCGATGGACGCCGACGAGATCGCCGAGATTGAGCGGCTGGTGAACGATGAGATCCTGCGCAATACGGCCGTGTCCACCGAAGTGATGGCGCTCGACTCGGCCATCGAAACCGGCGCCATGGCGTTGTTCGGCGAGAAGTACGGCGAACGTGTGCGAGTGGTTAAGGTGCCGGGCTTCAGCACGGAGCTTTGCGGCGGAACGCACGTCCAGAGGACCGGCGATATCGGTCTGCTGAAGGTGGTTCACGAGAGTTCGATTTCGGCTGGCGTCCGCCGTATCGAAGCCATCACGGGCTCCGGCGCGCTGCGCCGCTTCCAGGAGACATCGAGTTCGGTGGCAACCGCCTCGTCGATGCTCAAGACCAAGGAGAGCGAACTGCTCGATCAGATCGAGAAGCTACTTGCCCAGCAGAAGTCGGTCGAGAAGGAACTTGCGCAGTTGCGCGAAAAGGCCGCCGTGGCGCAGGCCCGCGACGTTGAATCCCAGGCCCGCGAGATCCGCGGCGCACGTGTGCTCTCGGCCCGTGTGGACGGCATGGACCGCGCGCAGATGCGCAATATGGTGGATTCGCTGCGCAACAAGTGGGGCTCGGGCGTTGTCGTGCTGGCGTCGGTTGCTGACGGCAATGTGGCCATCGTTGCCGCCGTCACCAAGGATCTGACGGCCAAGGTCCATGCCGGCAAACTTGCCGGAGCCGTGGCCCAGGCCACAGGCGGCAAGGGCGGCGGAAGGCCCGATCTGGCCGAAGCCGGCGGCAAGGACGCATCTGAACTGCCGGCGGCGCTTGACGCCGTCTATGCGTCGGTGGAAGGCATGCTCGCGGCATGATTCTCGATGCGGTGGTTGTCGGCGCCGGCCCTACCGGTCTGGCCTGCGGGATTGAACTAAAGCGCCGCGGGCTGAAGGTCAAGTTGTTCGACAAGGGTTGTCTCACCAACTCCCTTTACAACTACCCCACCAACATGACCTTCTTCACCACGCCCGAACTTCTTGAAATCGGCGGCATCCCGATGACCAGCATCGGCGAGAAGCCGGTCCGGGCCGAGGCGTTGAAATACTACCGCCGCGTCGCCGATCACTACGCACTCGACATCCATCAATACGAGCGCGTCACAGGGTTCCTGGGTTCGGACGGCGACTTCACCGCCTATACGCATAACCGCCGGGGCCGGCCCTGCGAATATGTCGCCCGCAAGGTGATCCTCTCCACCGGCTATTACGACAAGCCCAACCTGCTTGGAGTCGAGGGCGAAGACCTGTCAAAGGTGATGCACTACTACAAGGAAGCGCATCCCTACTACAACCACGACGTCCTCGTCGTCGGCGGCAAGAACTCGGCCGCCATCGCCGCGCTGGAACTGCTCTGGAACGGCGCACGCGTCACGGTGGTCCACCGCGGAGCGTCGATGAGCGACAGCGTCAAATACTGGATCCGGCCCAACATCGACAACCGCGTGAAGAGCGGCGAGATCAAGGCCTACTTCGGCTCCAGCGTCCGCCGCATCGAACCAGCGTCGGTCACGCTCGACACGCCCGAAGGCGAAGTCACCATAGCGAACGACTTCGTCTTCGCCATGACCGGCTATAAGCCCGACACGGCATTCCTCGCCCGCCACGGCATCGTCTTCGATGAAGAGACCCGCCGTCCTTACGTGAATCCCGACACGCTCGAAAGCGAGCGCCCAGGCGTCTATCTGGCCGGCGTTCTCGTGGCCGGGATGCACACCAACGAGATCTTCATCGAGAACGGCCGCTTCCATGGCGCGCAGATCGCCGTCGACATCGCGCGCAAGCTTTCAGTGCAGACGGAATAGCCAAACGCCGTCGATCTGCTTCACGCGTTCGACGCGCCAGGCGTTCGGGTAAGTCATCAACGAGCGCCCCACCGGCCCGTGTCCGATCTCGCCCTCAGGCGCAACAATCCACCTGATCCCCCGGCTCTTCAGGAACGCCATCGCCTCGCCGCGCAATGGTACGGGGGCCAGCGCTTGCACCGCACCCTTTCCCCTCAGCCGGATCCACTGCCGGCCCATAGTCAGGCCGAAGACCTGCATCGCCGGCCCGCCCCTGGCCAGCATCGGAGAGACTACAGTGAGCGTATCGAGCGGCACAGGGCGGTCGAATAGAACTTCGACGAAGCTGCCCTCTTTCGCCGGGCCGTATGTGTGCCAGCGAGAGGCCAGATTGCCGTCCACGGCCAGCGCGGCGTCCTGCGGCACCGGCCACGCCCGAAGGAACCATGTCCGCGGGACTTGAACACGCTCGCCCCGCCGTTCGAAACGCAACTCAGATAGCGGCCAGCCGATCTTTGACGGCTCTGCCAGTCGGACCCTCACGCCGCGCATGAACCTCCCCGGTACCGCGAATCGCGCTTCGTACAGCCGTTCAGGAACCGGCGCCGCGGCCGCGGCCAGCGTTGAGGTCATCTGGTCGAACACTGCTGTGGGCAGCGGTCCGTGTGCAGGGGTCTGCGTGTAGAGCGTGGGAAGTCCCGTCAAATCGACCAACTGCTCGCCCGGTCTCACGTGTTCCGCCACCATCCGCGCTGGCCTGTAATCAAAGTAGGTCTTGCTGAGGTACTTCTCCTCCGGCTCGATTCGCAGAGCCGCCTCCCAGGGCCAGCCCTTCAGCCGCCACGCACCCGCGCCCGCGTAGCGGTCCATCGCAAACGGCAGTGATAACGCACCGTGCAACAGCACGATGGCGGGCAGTGCGCGCGCAGGCATCACGCTCACCGCCGCCAGCCACACCAAAGGCATCGCCGGCATCAGAAACCGCGCACCGATGTTCATCGCCCACGGCACGGCCGCCACAGCCGATGCGGCCAACAGCCAGCGGCCAGCCGGTTTGCGTATTGCGGCCAGCGACAGGATCGACACCGCGAACACCGGACCCAACAGCCCCTGCAAGGGTCCGCCGTCGAAGAGCAGCGCCTGCGGAATGTCAACCCACGATGCGATATGGTAGCTCCTCAAATACTCGCCGAGCGCCTGCTCGGTGGCGGCGTTGAAGGCGTCGTTGTCGAACCAGGCGTTGCCCAGCGGCGCCAGCGGATTCCCGGTCAGCCACCACGCCTTCACCACCCAGGGCAGGGCGATTGCCGATGCGCCCGCGGCAAATGCCGCCGTGTCCGAGGCCCGTTTCCGCCAGAGCAGGTACAAGGCCACCGCGATCGCCGGGATGGCGCCCGTGACCTTAATCGAATAACAGAACCCGGCGGTCAAACCGGCCTGCGCTGCGAGCGCGGTCGTGGGCGAATCCTTCCACTCCAGCAGCACGGCGAACAGCGCCAACTGAGCGAAGACCAGCGCCGCGTCGGTGTAAGCGGATGTGCCGCTGATGCCAACCACCGGCGTGGCGGCATAGAGCAGCGCCGCGGCCCAGCCGGCCTGGTCGCTCAATCCGAGCCGTCGCGCGATGCGGATGGTCAACGGGATCGTCAGTGCGAGGAAGACGAAGTGCAGCACCTTCGCCGCCGATGCGCCGCCCAGCGCCATGGCCGCGCCAAACAATGTCTCGACGCCAAGGGGCAGCATCTCGAAGAAGCCGATCGTCTTACTGAACCCGCCCTCACGCAACCACTGTGCAGGCAGGCCCAGGTGGTATCCGGCGGCGTCAGGCTGGATCTCCGGCGCCAACGCGTGGGCGGCGTAAAACACCCCGAAGACGGCCACTGCCGCAGCGGCCCACCACGGCGCCGGCTCGAATGACGGCTTTCCCCACCGTCCCGCCGCGATAGCCGCGGCCAGCACCACCGAAATCGCAGCCGTGCCGTACAACCCCATCGCCAGCAACGCGAACATCGCCAAGGAAAGCGCCGCCGCACCTGTCGCGAATGCGATTGATTGGGCCGGCGGCTTCCATCGCCACAGCGCCCTGCCCGCGCCGGCGCAGGCCAGAGCAACCGCAGCCGCGCCACCCAGGATGCGCAGGACTTCAAACACGGCGCGTCAGCCGGTCAGTACGTAGTGAAACAGAAAACCACATTCGAGCCTTCCGGCGACAGGCAATACTCGCCGTCGTCAATGAACTCGTTCACTTCGATCTTGAACAGCCCGCGCTCAATCGGCGTCACCATCGTGTAAATGGGCTTCGGCGAGTCCTTGCCGCGTCTGCTTGGAAAACTCAGCACCCTCTGGCCGCCCTCGACTGTCATCTTGTAGAGCGTCAGTTTGTCGGGGTTGATCCGATCGGTCTTGAACAGCAAAATCGGCTCGGCCATGGGCGTGCGCGCCGGACTGGTTGCGCCGGGGACCCGGTACACACTCTTGTTCTTTTCCTCTGACTGTTTGGCCTCGCCCACTTCGGTCTCGATCAGCTTGCCGAGATGCCGGATGTAGACAACATCGGCCTTCTCCGGGCGCGGACCGTCATACTTCTGCTCCTGAGCTTTCGATGGTTGCAGGGCCACGCCGGCAAGCACGGCCGCCGCAATGAACCAGAACTTCATGCTCCGCTGCTTCATACTTCGGATTGTCTCATTCCGCCGGAGCGGACAACAGCAGCACCCGGTCGAGGTCGACCTCATCTATTGGCCGGCGCAATGCCGTAGCCTCGCCGCTTTGAACCAGCGGATGGCTGAGCAGTGCGAGGGTGTCGCAGAGCAAAATGACCCGGCATCCGGCGGCCCGGATTCGTTCCAGCATTTCGACCCATGACATATCGGGCAACGCAGGCGTCGCGAAAACTGCGTTGAAGCGCAGGGCAGTGGCCATCTCGATGGCCTCACCGCCGCCGGCCGCCTGCACGACGCGGTGGCCCCGCTGCGCCAGTTTTTCTGTCAATGCGCGGGCGCTGGCCTGGTTCGGATCGGCGAGAAGCAGCGTCAGGTGAGCGGTGCGCGAACGGCCTGCCTCCGGCGGTCCTTGGGCCTCCGCTGCCACATGCGCCGGGAGCGTGAGCACCCAGCATGTCCGGTCCGCCACGGTGTCCACACGCGCCTGTCCATTGAATGCGCCGGCGATGCTGCTCACGGTTTCCATCAGCGCGCCTGAACCGTCTTCACCTGCAGCCGGGTGAGCGATCTCGATCCGCGCCTCACTGTCCACCTGTCGCACGATGATGCTGATCCGCCTCGAACCGGCGTCGGAGCAATGCTCCGCACATTGTTCGGCGTGGACCAGCAGGTCCAGCAACGCGTGTTCGAACGCCCCGCGTGCGCCAAGCACCGCAACCGGCCTGCGCGGCAGATCCACGGTAACGGCCAGCGACCGCATCTCCCAGTTTCGCCGCCGGAACTCGGCCAGACCGGCCGTGACCGTCGAGACATCAAACTCGCTCAGCTCGGCGGCGTTGCTGCGTCCAAGCGCCAGCAGCCTGTCCAGCGTTTCCTTCGCCGACGCCACCGACTGCCGGATCGCCCCGGCCTGATCGGCATCCCGCAGAGCCTGCACGTTGCCGGAGATCCGTTCCAGCGGCTCTGCCAGTTCGGCCGCGACGGCTGCGATCAACCGCCCCGCCGCGCCCAGTTTCTCTCCCCGCAACATCTGCTCGCGTTGGAATCGCCGGTCGTGCAACTCCAGCGTGATGGCGATCTGGTTAGCCAGGTGCTGCAGCGCCGCCCGCTCGTCGATCTGATACGGACACTTCTCACCCAACCAGGAGACGGCGAACGCACCCGACGGCTTCGCGCCAGAGATCATCGGCAGATAGAGCGTTTTCTCATTGCTCCGCTCCACCGCCACTCCGCTGCGCACGGCCTCGCCGGCCGCGTCAAGTGCCTGGTCGCTCAGGATCACACGGACCTTGCCCGCGCCCAGGACCTTCCCGAGTCCTGCCGCCGCCATCTTCTCGGCCTCTTCAGCAGTATTGGCGTTGAGGATCTCCTCCGACAGGGCGTTGATCCCGGCAATGTTGCTCCTGACCACGGTCAGGCGGCGCACTCTGGACCACCACACCAGCGATGCCGCCACCACCGACAGCGCGGCGGTCAGAAGTTGTGAGGAGCCTGCGACGTCAACCATGGCATCAACCGCTCATCGAGGAAGTCCGGGATCGCCAGCTTCGCTTCGGGCGCTTCCATCACGGTGGTCAGCACGGCCACCACTCGCGCCCCCGCCGCCTGCGCCGCTTTCATCCCGCCCGGCGAATCCTCGAAAATGATGCAGTTCGCCGGATCCACATTCAACCGCCGGGCCGCCTCCACGTACACCTCAGGATGCGGCTTCGGATTCGCAACCTGGTGGCCGTCCACCACCGCCTGGAACGCGCCTTCAAGCCCCGTACGCCGCAGGACGAATTCCACGTTCGGCGGTTCCGCATTGGTTGCCAGTCCCAACGGGATGCCCGCTTCGACTGCTTTGCGCACGAACTCAGTCACCCCGCCGACAACATGCTCCTCGAACACCGGATCCATCAGTTCGCGGTACAACTGCTCCTTCGCCGCGCCGTGGCGGAAGACCTCATCTTCCGGAAGTTCGCCGCCCAGCAGCGCTTTGACGATCTCGTCATTGCGCTTGCCCAGCATCCTGTCCATCAGGCCCTCCTCCTTGATCCCAAGGCGGTCCAGATAGAGGTCCCAGGCATGCGTATGCGTTGCCGTCGAGTCGATCAACACACCGTCCATGTCGAAGATGAGCGCCAGTCCAGGCGCCAGAAATGACCCGTTTTGCACTTGCCGGAATGATAACATAGTGCCGGCTGAAACCCAGCCGCCGAGGCCCCATGCGAACCCTTCTCGCGCTCTTCGTCCTCACCGTCCCGCTCATCGCCCAGACCGCCGCGCCGGGCTGGAAACTGCTCTCCTCGAAGACCGGCGATCTGCCCGTGCCAGTCCCCGGCGCTCAGCAAACCTCAGCCACGGTCTTCGACATCGACGGCGACAGGATCAACGACATCGTCATCTCCGAGCGCACCATGGCCCCCGGCGTCGTCTGGCTCCGCCGCACCAAAACCGGCTGGTATCGCTATGTCATCGACAACGCGGTCACGCTGATCGAAGCCGGCGCCGCCTATGCCGATATCGACGGCGACGGAGACCTCGACATCGCCGTCGGCGGCGAGTCCCGCTCCAATGAAATCTGGTGGTACGAAAACCCCGCCCCCAACTTCTCGCCATCCACCCCCTGGACCCGCCACATCATCAAGAAATCCGGTGCCCGCAAGCACCACGACCTGATGTTCGCCGACATCGACGGCGACTCCCGCCTCGAACTCGTCTTCTGGAACCAGGGTGGCGCCACCCTCATGATGGCCCGCATCCCGGCCAACCCAAAGTCCGGCTCCGAGTGGCCGCTCTCCACCATCTACGCCTACTCGTCCGACAGCGAAATGCAGCAGCGCGGGACCGTCCCCCGCTGGAAACGGCCAAACGAACACGAAGGCCTCGCCTTTGCCGACATCGACGGCGATGGACTGGGTGACATCGTCGGCGGCGGCTGGTGGTTCAAGCGCCGGCCAGACGGCACGTTTCTGCCCAATCCCGTCGATGCCGCCTACCACTTCTCCCGCTCCGCCGCCGGACAACTCAAGAAAGGCGGCCGCCCGGAGATCGTCCTCGTCGTCGGCGACGGCACCGGTCCGCTCAACTGGTACGAATGGGTGAACGGAACCTGGATCGCCCACCGCCTCGCCGATGTCGACAACGCCCACTCCCTCGCCATCCTCGATTTCGACAACGACGGCAACCTCGACATCTTCTGCGCCGAGATGCGCCTCAGCGGCGGCAACCCGGCATCGAAGACCTGGATCTTATATGGCGACGGCCAGGGCAACTTCCGCGAATCCGTCATCGCGACCGGCCTCGACAACCATGAATCGAAAGCCGCCGATCTCGACGGCGATGGCGACCTCGACATCCTCGTCAAACCCTACAACCACGAAACCCCGGCCCTGCACGTCCTGCTCAATCTGGCCAAAGGGCAATAGGCCGCCAAAGCTATAATCGATGCTGATGGATGTTCTCGAAGAAGCGGTCCGCCTTCGCCGCGAAGGACGCAAGTGCGCCATGGCCACAATCGTCGAGGTGAACGGCTCGATTCCCAGCTACGAATCGGCCCGTATCCTCGTCCGCGACGACGGTTCCATGACCGGCACCATCGGCGGCGGATGCGTCGAAGCCGATGTCTATGCCGCCGCCCGTGAGGTCATCGAGACTGGCAAGCCCCGCCGGCTCAAGTTCAGTCTGAGCCAGGACGCCGCCTACGATAGCGGCCTCATCTGCGGCGGACAGTTGGAGGTGTTTATCGAACCCCTCGTCCCCCAGCCCCGCGTCTTTATCTTCGGTGCAGGACACATCTCGAAGAGCCTCGCCCAGGTTCTCGGCCTCTCCGGCTTTGCCGTTGAAGTGATCGACGACCGCGATTCCTTCGCCAACAGCGAGCGCTTCCCCTCGGCCGATGCCGTCCACGCCGGCGAATACGAAGCGATCTTCCCCGGCCTGGCCATCAACTCATCGTCCTACGTCGTCATCGTCACCCGCGGCCACCGCGACGACATGCGCGTCCTGCGCCTTGCGGTCTCCACTCCGGCCCGCTACATCGCCATGGTCGGCAGCAAGCGCAAGGTGATCTCCACCGTCAAGGAACTGGAGAAGGAAGGCCTCGCCAGGGAAATGTTCGACAAGATCCACGCGCCCATGGGCCTCGACATCGGCGCCATCACGCCCGAAGAGATCGCCATCTCAGTGGGCGCGGAGATCATCGCCGTCCGCCGCGGCGCAACGTCGAACTGGCGCGCACTCTCCATGTCGATCTTTCTCCACGACGAACTGAAAGCCCTGTTGAAGTGAACCCCCGTCCACAGCCGGTTGCAGCCATCATCCTGGCCGCGGGCGCGTCCTCTCGCATGGGCTCCCCGAAACCGCTTCTGGACTGCGGCGGCGAGACGTTTCTTGACCGTCTCATCAGCGTGTTCGCAACCGCCTGCGAACCCGTCATCGCTGTTCTCGGCCACCATTCGGAGCAGGTCCGCGACGGCATCTCGCGCATCGGAGAAGCCGCCTTCGTCCTCAATCCGGACCCCGATCGCGGCATGATCTCTTCCCTCCAGTTGGGCCTCGCCGCCGTGCCCGCCCACTGCCACGCCGTCTTCTTCCATCCCTGCGACATGCCGCAAATCCTGCCGGCCACCATTCACACGCTCATCGCCACTCTTGAAGCCGCGCCCGCTGCAATCCTCGCCGCCATTCCCACTTTCGACGGCAAGCGAGGCCATCCCGTCCTCATACGCGCGTCCTGGATCCCCGCCTTTCTCGCCCTGCCCGCCGAATCAACTGCCAAATCTCTGCTGGAATCCGCATCCGCCGCCATCATCGAAGTCGCCGTCGCCGACCCCGGCATCCGCCGCGACTTCGACACACGCGCCGAATACGCCAGCGGTTTCGGAGCCCGTCCATGAGACCCGCCGTGAAGCGGTCCATCTGGGGCGCCGTCCTGCTCATCGTTATAGCGATCGCGGCCGTCTTCACCGCGCCCGAGATCGAGGCCAATCACTGGCGCGAGCCGCTGATCAAGGAACTCGGCCGCGCCCTGGGCCGCCCGGTTCAGGTTCAGTCGGTCCGCTACAACCTGTTTCCCTCCCCAGGCCTGTCCGCATACAGTCTGGTCATCCCCGAAGACCCCGCCTACGGCCTCGAACCTTTCGCATACGTGACCGAACTGCATACAGGAGTCCGGCTGCTGCCTCTCCTGCTCGGCCGCCTTGAAGTCTCCTCGGTCCGCCTCATCGACGCCAGCGTGAATATTGCCCGCGCCGGCGACGGCGGCTGGAACGTCTCCCGCCTGCTTCTCGGCATGGCTGCGGCAGCGCGCGCGGGCAACCCGCCGGCGCTCGAACTCCGCGCCTGCCGCATCAACTTCCGCCAGGGACTTGTCAAATCCTCCTTCTATCTGAACAACGTCGATCTCGACCTCCAGCCGCCATCGGAGTCCAATCGCCGCATGGTCTGGAACTTCAAAGCCTCCCCGGCACGCACCGACCGCGCCGAACAGGGCTTTGGTCGGTTCACCGGTGAGGGTTACTGGTCGCCCTCCCGCGGACCCGACGGTTCCGTCGACGTTTCAGTTGAACTCGAAACCAGCGCCCTGTCCGAAGTGGTCACCCTTTTTGCCGGTCAGGATCTCGGCCTCCAGGGCCGCCTTTCATCCCGCGCCCGCCTCGACGGCCCCATCGGCAACGTCGCCGTCAGCGGCCAGGTCGAACTGCTCGAAGTCGACCGCGCCGGACTGTTCGGTTTCCGCGGCCGCCAGTTCAGCCTGCCGCTGAAGGGCTCGGTCAATCTGCCCGCCCAGTCCTTCGATATCCGCCTCGCTGCCCCCGCGGCGGATTCCTCGCCGTCTCCATTCGAAATTATCCTCGCTACTTCGAACACCCTTCTCGACCCGCATTGGAAAGCTGAATTCCTCTTCGCCGCCTTCCCTGCCGCCACCTTGGCCGACCTGTCGCAACGCCTCGGACTCGGCCTGCCTGAAGGCTTCGAGGTCTCCGGCGAAGTGTCCGGATCGCTCGTCTTCGAACGCAACACTCCGGCCCTCGGCGAGATCACCCTCGCCAACGCCTCTCTCGCGGCCGGGGAGTCGGGTAAACTGACCGCTCAGGAAGCCTCCATCGGCATCACCGCCGGCGAGATCCGGCTTGCCCCTGCTGCTCTGAAGACAGCCAACGGCGCTGAGTTCAGTCTCTCCGGGCTCTGGAATACCGTCTCAGAGGCCCGTGAACTCGATCTCAAGTTCACCTCAGCCCCGATGGACGAAATGAACCGTTCGGCCGCCGCACTCGGCGCGCCCGTCCCGTTTCTGAACGCCTGTCCCTCCGGCCTGCTCTCAGGGACGCTCCGTTACCGTTCCATCGCGACCATCCCCTGGACCGGCGCCATCTCCGTGGCTGACCTCCAATGTCCAATCGACGGCGCCGCCGAACCCTTCTCCGCGGCCAAGGCTTCGCTCGCTCTTCGCGAGGACGGCTGGACCTTCCGTTCACCTGTCGCGTCCATCGGCAGCCTTGAAGGCTCCGTCGCCGCCGCTTGGAAGAACACCGCCCGCCGGCCGCTCAGCGTCCAGGTCACCATCGCCGAAGCCTCGGCCGCCGAAATCGAACGTCTCTTCCGGCCCACCCTCTCACGGCCCCGCACCCTGCTCGACCGCACCATCCGGTTCCGCCGCTCCAGCCTGCCCGCTTGGCTCGCGTCGCGCCGCGTGTCAGGTCATATCCGGATAGGCCAGCTCAGCTTGCTCGACGTGGAAGCCGCGCCGGTCGAGGCGAACCTCTTCTGGGACGGCGCGTCCATTGAACTCTCCTCGATCACCGCCCGTTTCGACGCCTCCCAGTTCTCCGGCCGCTTGAACGCATCGCTCGCCGGGCCCGAGCCCTCCTACCGGGTCAATGCCCGCCTGGAAGACTATCCCTGGGACTCGATCACCGCCACCCTCGACTTCGACCTCAGATCCACCGGTCTCGGCCGCGATTTGCTCGAGAACCTCCAGGTCTCGGGCGAGGCCCAGATCTTGTCCGCCGAAGCTGAAACCGACGTATTACAGCCCTTCCGCGCCGCATTCGACTACTCCGCCCGCCGCAACGTCTCCCGCCTTCGCGTCCCTTCCGCTGAGGCCGGTATCGACGGCGACATCCATGTCGGCTCCGGCCTCATCACCGCCAACGGGCGCCTTCAACTGGATCTCGCAGGTCCCTCCCGCACCCGCCGCCTCTGGATCACCCTGAACCCCTGGCAGATTGAAAACCGGCCCTGAAGCACGACTTCGGGGTAAACTGCTGTTAAACGCCCTGAGGTGGATTTGTTCCATGGAAAACGAAGCCCAACCCCCCGTTCAGCCTGACGATCCAATCCGCCGCGAACAGGATCTGGCCCGCGACCAGATCGCCGCCGCCTGGCAGATTCACATCGAGCGCGTCCAGGAGAGCCTCGAATCCGGCTGGCGCGGCCACGTCGAACAGGTCCTCAATGAGCGTCTGCAGGCCGTCTCCACCGTCGCGGCAGCCGAAGTCGAGCGCCAGGTCGCCGAGCGTCTAACCGCCGAAATCGCAAACCAGCGCGCCCACCTTTCCCGCCAGATTACCGAACGCCTCAACCAGACCGCCCGCCGCCTGGAGCAGGCCGAGGACTCCGCCCAGTGGTCGGCTGCCCTGCTTGATGGCGCCAATGGCTTCGCCGCCAACGTGGCCCTGTTTTCGGCGCTTTCCGGCGAATTGAAACACGAAGGCCACCGCCTCGCCCCGTCCGAAGAGATCCCGCTCACCTCCTTTGAAGATCTCCGCGTACCACTCGATCAGGTCCCGGCCGCCGGCACCGTGCTCGAATCTCTTGACACCGTCATCGCCATGGCCGCGCCGGGCGACCTCTCCGAATCTCTGGCCGCCCCGCTCAACTCCGCCGGCGCCTCCCGCGTCTGCCTCGTCCCCCTCGTCGTCGGACGGGCATCTAACGAACGGCGGGCAGTCGCCATCCTCATCGCCTGGGACGGAGGCGAGCCGCTCGACGTCAGCGTCCTGGAACTGCTTTGCACGCTCGCTGGATCCACTCTCGACACCACTTTCGACCGCCGCCAGTCAGCCTCCTCCGCCACCGCCGGCCAGGTTGTCAGCATCACTCCCATCCAGCAGCCGGCCAAACCCGTGTCCGCGGCCGAGGCCTTCGACGCCCTGCCGCGCGAAGATCAGGAACTCCACTCCCGAGCCCAGCGTTTCGCGCGGGTCCGAGTCGCTGAAATGCGCCTCTATCAGCCCGATCACGTCCGCAAGGGCCGCGAAAACGCCTGCCTCTACACCGCCCTTCGCGGCGAAATGGACCGCTCCCGCGCCCAGTTCAAACACGAGTTCATGAGCATCCCCTCCATGGTGGATTACTTCCACGTCGAGGTCATCCGGACTCTGGCTAACGACGATGAATCCCTGCTCGGACCCGAGTACCCGGGATCGCTCTGTTGATCGTGCGCCGCATCGCCGCCATCTTCGCCCTCGCGCTGCTGGCCCCATCGCTCCAGCCGCAGGACGCTTCGCCGGCACAGATCGAACGTGCCGTCTCGCTCATCGCCAAGCGCGACGGTTCAGCCGCGCTCACCATCCTGCGCCCGCTCGCCCGCCGCTATCCGGCCATCTCCGACTACCTCGCCTTCTGGACAGCCCAGGCGCTCGTGCTTGAAAACGACCACGCCGCCGCCGTCCAGGCCGTCGAAGCCGTCTTCCGCCAGCAACCCGAATCTCCTCTCGCCGGCCGTGCCGCACTGCTGGCCGCGTCGTCGCTCCTCGAATTGAATAACCCGCGCGGAGCGTTGACGATGCTCGCCCGTGTTCAGGAGTCGCAACTGCCGCAGCCCGAGAGCCTCGCCGTCCTGGCCCAAGCAAGGGAGGCCGTCGGCGATCCCGTCGCCGCCGCCCTGGCTTGGCAGAGCATCCACTTCGCCTATCCATCATCGGCGCAAGCCAAGGACGCCGGCCTAGCCCTGACCCGCCTGGAAGCAACTCTCGGCGCGACGTATCCACCACCAATGCCCAGTTCACGGTTCGATCGTGCCGAAAAACTCCTCCGCGCTCGTCGCTTCCGCGACGCGCGAAACGAACTCCTGCGCATGATCCCCCTGCTCGACGGACCCACCCGAGAAACTGCACAGGTCCGCGCCGCTGCAGCGCTCCATCGCGCCCGCGAGGACGACGACGCCTTCGCAGAACTCTCCAGCCTCTCCGTCCAGGATCCCGAGGCCGCCGCTGAACGCCTCCACTGGCTCGCCGCCGCCGCCCGTCGCCTTGATCGCCCTGCCGACATGGAGCAGGCCCTGAAAGACCTGGCCTCGGTCGGACCCACCTCCGACTGGCGCCTCAACGCTCTCGTCTCGGCCGGCGATAGTTATCTGATCGACAATCGCGTCTCCGATTATGTCCCGTACTACTCGGCTTGCGCCGAGTCTCTCCCATCCCACGCCCGCGCCCCCTATTGCCACTGGAAAGTCGTCTGGTCCGCCTGGTTGTCGCGCTCGCCCAATGCCGTCAAGCTTCTCCAGGAACACCTGCGGCTATTTCCCTCCTCCGAGAAAGCCGGCGCCGCCCTCTACTGGCTTGCCCAGGCCGCCCGCTCCTCGGGCGACACCGCCACCGCCCGCGGCTACCTCGCAGAACTCAGCGCCCACTTCCCGAACTACTTCTATGCCGTCCTGGCCCGCGAAATCCTCGCCCGCCCCGACATGCGCAACGGTGCCGTGTCCCCCACGACCCAATCGTTTCTCGCGTCGTTGAAACTACCCGATCGCGATCGCGCCCCCGACTTCTCCATCTCCCCTTCCGCCCGCGTCCGCATCGATCGTGGCCGCCTCCTCCGTCAGGCCGGACTCGAATCCTGGGCCGAAACCGAACTCCGCTTCGCCGCCCGCAACGGTGACTCCCCTTGGGCCCTTGCCATCGAACTCTCCGAAACCGCCTACGCCCGCGGCGACTACGCGCGCTCCATCCGGTACATCATCGGCACCGTCCCCGGCTATCTCTTCCTGCCCCGAGACGCCGCCCCCGAACGCTTCTGGCGCCTCGCCTTCCCCTTCCCCTACCGCGCATCCATCACCAAATACGCCCGCCAGCGCGGAATCGAACCATTCCTGCTCGCCGCCCTCATCCGTCAGGAATCGCTCTTTGACCACGGCGTGGTCTCATCCGCCGGCGCAGTCGGCCTCACCCAGATCATGCCGCCCACCGGTCGCCAACTCGCCCGCCGTCTCAAACTCCGCTACACATACGCCTCGCTCAAACGCGCCGACTTCAACCTTCGCCTCGGCTCCTTCTACCTCGGCAACCTGATCAAGTCCTTTGATGGGAACATCGAAGACGCCCTCGCCGCATACAATGCCGGACCCAGCCGTCCACCCAAGTGGCGCCAGTGGGGCGACTTCCGCAGCAACGAAGAGTTCATCGAAACCATCCCCTTCACCCAGACCCGCGACTACGTCCAGATCATCCTCCGCAACGCCGACGTCTACCGCTGGCTCTACTCCGGCACGCCCTTCACGGCTGAAGCCGCCGCCAAGTCCACGAAGAAATCAACCCCGGCCAAGAAGCCCGCCAGGAAATCCTCCCGTGCAGCCAAACGAAAGTAGCTTCCCCCTCGCCGCCCGCGTCCGGCCCTTCCCCGAATCCGTCATCCGCGAGATGACCC
>JACZJQ010000280.1 GCA_014860455.1 Bryobacteraceae bacterium
GGATCACGGCGATGCCGGGCGTGGCGATCGCGGTGGCCTTGATGCCGCCGCTTTGCACGGTGGGCTATGGGGTGGGGGCGGGGTTCGACTGGGCGATTATCTCCGGCGCGGGGCTGCTGTTTCTGACCAACCTGGTGGCGATCACGGCGAGCGCGTTCGTCGTTTTCTATGTTGTGCGGATGGACTCACCCGACGTCCAGGAACCGATTCGGGATCTTCTGAACAAGTCCAGGCACGACGACTTCATCGACAAGGCGCTTTGGAGGACGAGGCTGGCCGGCCGGTTGGGCGACGTTGGCAAGATGCACTACCGGTTGCTGATGCTGGGGCTGCTGCTGGTCCTGCTCTACATCCCGCTGCAAAGATCATTCTCGAAAATGCGGGACGAGGCGCAGACGGCGGCCGCGATCCAGGAGGGTTTGAGGATCCTCTCGCCGCAGGGATTCCTGATCAAGGAAGCCGTCGAATTCTCGGGAGAGACCATCCGCCTTGAACTGGTGGCGGCGGCCGATGTTCCCGCGGAGCGGATTGCCGAGACGAAGGACTACCTGCTGCGCCGGACCGGCAAGCGGGTGGATTTGACGGTGCGCCGCGTGGCGAGTTCCGATGAATTGAGGGTGCTGCGGGAGTCACTTGCGCTGCGCACGAGACCGGCGCCGCCGGATCCTTACGCCGATCTGGAAGCGATGAGCGCGCAGATGGTGATGCGCGCGGAGAAAACGCTGGCCGAGGTGTGGCCGGCGGAGGCTGCGCCACGGGATAACGCCGAGATCGTTTTCGAGGCAGCGGGTCCGAAGCTGGTTGTCCGCTACAGGGCGGCGAAGGATCTGGACGCGGCGGCAGTGGAAGCGATCAGGAAATCGATCCAGGCGAGGCCGGGACACGCGAAATTGCGGCTGGAGTGTGTGAGAGAGGCGCCGGCGCGCAGGGGGCGTCAGAAGTAGACGCGTTTGACGCGTTGTCCGATGCCGCAGAGGACGCCGTAGCTGATGGTGCCGGCCATGCGAGCGATCTGCTGGGCGTCGAGGGAGAGGTTGCCTTCACGGCCGAGGAGGGTGACGGCGTCGCCAGGCGCAAGGGGCGGGCAGTCTGTCACGTCGATGGAGGTGAGGTCCATCGAGATGGCTCCGGCGATGGGGGCGAGTTTTCCGCCGGCGATCACCTTGCCCTTGGCCGAGAGGCGGTGGTTCATGCCGTCTGCATAGCCCACGGCGAGGACGGCGATTTTCGAGGGGCGTTCACAGCGGAACATGCCGCCGTATCCGACCAGCGAGCCTTCGGGGAGTTCCTTGACCTGGAGGATGCGGGCCTTCCAATTGAGAGCCGGGTGGACGTTGAGCACCGGTGCGGGGGCGTTTCCGCGAGCGGGGCTGACGTAGCCATAGATGGCATGGCCGGGGCGGACCATGTTGCCCCAGGCGTCGCGGCGGCCGTAGGCGACGGGGATGGTGGAAGAGAGGTGGCAGCAGCGGGGAGAGATGCCGGCGGCGTTGAGGGCGGCGAGGACGCGGCGGTATTCGACGATCTGGCTGGCGGTTTGAGGGGACTCGTAGTTGGCGGCGGAGGCGAAGTGGGTCATGAGGCCGTCGAGGCGGACGTGGGCGCAGGACTGGATGGTTTCGACGATGAGGGAAGGGTTGGCGGCGAGGCCGAGGCGGCCCATGCCGGTATCGAGTTTGAGGTGGTAGGGGAGGGAGCGGCCGACGGCGGCGGCCATGCGGTCGTAGTCGGCGAGCTGCGAGAGGGAGTGGATTGCGGGGGTGAGGTCGAAGTCGATGAGGGCGGGGCGTTCGAAGGGGAGGAAGTCGCCCATGACGAGGATTTGAGTGGTGACGCCGCCCTGGCGGAGGAAGACGCCCTCTTCGACGTTGGAGACGGCGAGCCAGCGGGCGCCCTCATTGGCGAGAACGCGGGCGACTTCGACGGCGCCGTGGCGGTAAGCGTCGGCCTTGACGACGGGCATGACTTCGACGCCGGGTCCGACGGCGTTCCGGATGGCATGGAAGTTTTCGGCGAGCTGCCGGCGAGAGACTTCCACCCAGCACCGGTAGGTGATTGGAACCATCCTTCTATTGTGCCTGCGGGGCGAGGCGGGAGAACAGGTTTTCGTAGGCGGAGGTGACGGCGTCCCAACTGTAGCGGGTGCGGACACGTTCGGCGGCGGCGAGGCGAAGGGCCTCGCGCTCGGATTCAGGCATTTCGAGGACGCGGCGGATGACGGCGGCGAGGTCCAGTTCGCCAGTGAAGGGGATGGCTGCGCCGCCGGCGACCTCTTCGTTTTCGCGGGTTTTGAGGTAGAGAACGAGGGCGCCGCGGCCCATGGCTTCGATCAGGGCGGGGTGGGTGCCGCCGACTTCGGTGGCGTGGATGTAGGCGAACGAGTTGGCCTGGAGTTCATGGTAGCCGTGGCCGTATATGGCGCCGGGCAGGACGATGCGCGGGTCCTTGGTGTCGCGGACCTGGGCGATGTAATCGGCTGCGTAAGGGGCGTCGCCGACGAGGGCGAGTTTCAAATCTGTGTGGACGGATTCGAAGGCGCGGCGGACGAGGAGGGGGTTGTTTTCAGGTTCGAAGCGGGTGACGTAGAGGAAATAGCCGCGGGGCTCGAGGGCGAGCGAGGAGAGAGTATCGCCGGGATCGATGGGGCCCATGGGCGCGCCGTAGGGGATGAAGGTGGAATCCGCGCCGTAGCGGGCGCGGTAGTAGGACTGGATGTTTTCGGCGTCGGTGATGATCTCGGTGGGGCAGAAGGTGGAAAGCGCCTCGGACATGAGATACCAGGCGCGGGCCGGGGCGTTCCACTTTTTGCGTTTACGTTCGAGACCGTCAACGTTGATGGCGGTGGGGATGCCGGCGAGGCGTGGCATGGCGGTGAAGATGGCGTTGGCGCCGTTGCAGTAGAGGGCGGCGTCGAACTGGCGGCGATGGCGGAGGAGGTGGAGGGTGGAGGCGAAGGTATGGGCGACGGTCTCCATGTATTTGTGGCGGACGGGCGGGATGTAAACGAGGTGGACGCCCTGGTAGGTGGGGGCGTCGTGGGGGGCGCGGCAGTAGACGGTGACGTGGTGGCCGCGCTGGACCAGGCGAAGCGACAGTTCCTCGGCGAAGGTTTCAAAGCCGCCGTAGCGGGCGGGGATGCCGCGGGTGCCGAGCAGAGCGATTCTCATGGGCGGGAACTCCCAGTTTGACTGGTGAGGTCCTGCGAGGGCAATGCACCGCGTTTAGGTTTCGGCGGTTTGGGTTTTTGCGGGGCTTTCGAGGACGGCGGTGTCCTTGCGGCGGGGTGCAGGGCGGGAGACGGGTTCGTAGCGGAACCAGCCGGCCATGTATTCGTCGGAGACGCGTTTGCGTGCCATGATGGCGCGGCGTTTGCGCCAGACGCCGGTCCAGGAGGTGAGGACCTGCCAGAAGGCGCGGAGGGAGTAGTGTTCGTAGAGCAGGCAGCAGCCGAGAACGACGACGTCGCGGGCTCCGATGGAGAGCCAGTGGCGGCGGTAGAGGTCGCCGGTCATGTTCTTGATGCGCATCAGGAAGCGGTTCTTCACTGAGTGCATGTTGATTTCACGCGGCAACGCCCGGCGGTTGCCGGGCAGGACAGCGCGGACGTGGTGGCCGCGGGCGTAGGGGGTATAGAGGCAGCGCCAACCGAGCAACTGGGCGCGCCAGGCGACGTCGGCGTCTTCGCGGTAGACGAAGAAGTCGTTGTCGAAGAACTCGCCATCGACGGAGATGTCGTCGATCATGGCGCGGCGGTAGAGAGCGGCGGCGGCGGTGGCGCCGAAGACGTATTCGCGTTTGAGGTAGTGGCCGTTGTCCACCTGGCGGGAGCCGCGATCGAGGTGGCGGAGGTTGGGGGTAAAGAAGATGCCTGTGGAATCGACGCGCGGGCGGGCTTCGATATCGAAGTCGGGGCTCATGACGAGGAGCTTGCCGCAGACGGTGCCGATGCGGTTATCGAGGCGGCCGGCTTCGAGCAGGGCCTGGATGAAGTAGGGCATCAGGAGGACGTCGGGGTTGAGGGTGAGGACCCAACTGCCGCGGGAGAGGCGGATGGCCTGATTCTGGGCGGCGGCAAAGCCGGCGTTGTGGTCGTTGCAGACAATGGTGATGCGGTCTTCGAACTGGTCGAGAATGTCGCGCGTACCGTCAGTGGAGTTATTGTCAACGACAATGACTTCCACGGCCGGCCCCTTCTGGGCGAGCACGGACTGAAGGCAGCGCTTAATGTATCTGCCGCTGTTGTAGGTCACGATAGTGACTGAAACGAAGTCTTGAGTTGCCATCAATGAGGCGACCTATCCCCGGAATTCACCAGCTTCGCACATTCATGAACAGGAGAAGGCAAGGCCCTCTCCCGGGAAGTCCCTTCACGTCCGGCGAGCAGGCCGGACAGCGCCGCGGCCAAGGAAAGCCGCATCACTTCAGTACAGACGGAGAAGGGATGAAAAGAGATTCCTCGAACCGCCCTGACAGCGGCTCTCGGCACTGCAGAGGCAAACACGGCCCAACAAACCGCGGCCTTTCCGGCACCCGAAAAATGCCGGACCACATATCTTAGGAGGCTACCATACCACGCCAGTTCCCTGTCGTTGGGGCGCATGCGGGAGACCGAGTGGCCGCCGGCGTGAAGGGCGCGGGCGAGGGGGGAAAAACGGATGGTCCAGCCGGAGGAGGCGAGGCGATAGAGGAAGTCGACGTCCTCGAACCAGACAGGGTGGAAGTGTTCGTCGAAGCCGCCGATCTCGGACCAGGCGAGGCGGCGGATCATGAGAAAAGCGCCGGCGGGCTGCTGGGCGTCGCAGGGGGCGGAGGTATCGGCATCGAGGCAGCGGTAGCGGCGATTGACGGGGTTGGAGGGCCAGAGGCGGTTGATACCGAGGGTCTCGAAGGCGAGTGCGGCGGGGGTGGGGAAGCGGCGCATCTCGAAGCCGGATTGGGGCTGGCCGGACGCGTCCAGCAAGCGGCCTCCGCAGACGGCGGTGTGGGGCGAGGCGAATTCGGCGCGAAGGGGGTGGAGGCCGGATTGGAGGATGGCGTCGGGGTTGAGGACGAGGATGAGATCGCACTCCGGCAAGAGGGTGACGCCCTGGTTGACGGCGGCGGCGAAGCCCCTATTCTCGGGATTGGCGGCAAGCAGGACGTCAGGGCGGAGGCGGACCTGGTGGAGGGTGTTGTCGGTAGAGGCGTTGTCGACGACGGCGACGGGCACAGAGGGTTCGTGGAGGCGCAGGGCGTCGAGGCAGTCGCCGATGTGGGCGGCGGAGTTCCAGGTGACGATGACGGCGCCGGTGGTCATGTCAGGCGCCTCCCGAGGGCGTCAGCAGGCGGTATATGCGCCAGTATGCTCCTCTCGAAAGCCGGCGAATGGCCAGATCCGACTCCTGCAGAATCGAATAGAATTCCCGCGATCCCGCGCACGGCGGCCGTTTGCGGAATTGGTCCCAATGCGCGTAGGCATCCCGCTTTCCCCGCAGCCAGGCAAAGAAGCAGCCGTGGCGCAGGGCGAGCAGACCCCAGAGGGACTGGCCGATGAAGACGGTCCAGGCGAGGCGAAGGCCCAAGGGGCGGGGCCAGTGAAGGGCGACCAGTAGGAGCTGGTTGCGCGAGATCTGATAAACCATGCGCCGGCTCCAGGCGCCATCGGTGGCCGAGCCCAGATGGGTGGCCCGTGCGAGCGGCTCGTAGACTCCGGATTCGTCCGCCATGGCACATCGGAGGCAGAATTCGACATCCTCCATGTAGGTGCCAAACTCCTCGTTCAAGCCCCCAAGGCGTCGGAACAGGGCCCTGCTGATGAGGATGGCGGTAAAGGGGGCGAAGGTGATGGGCCGGGCGGCGAGAAAGGGGTCTTTTGGCCTGCGGCCGTGACCGGCGCGAAGGGCGCAACCGCTGGATGCAAGCAGGTCCCAGGCGGCGTCGAGAAGGCCGGAGGGGGCTTCGCTCATCACCATTGGCGTGGCGAAGCCGGCTCCGTAGTCCCCTGCCGTTTCGTACAGACGCGCGAGGCACTCCGGCGCCAGGACGGCGTCGTTGTTGAGGACCAGGATGTAGTGCGTCGTGCATTGCTTCACTGCTTCATTGACCGCGCGGCTGAAGCCCAGGTTCTCCTCAAACCTGATCACGCGGGCGCCACAGCGAGTGGCGCATTCCACCGAACCGTCGGTGGAACCGTTATCAACCACGACGACATCCTTGGGAGGATGGGTCTGATTGCTGACGCTTTTCAGAGCCCGTTCCAGCAGGCTGGCGCGGTTGAAGTTCGGAATGACCACCGAAACATCAAGCATCACGTCGTCGCATCAGAGAAGGTGCGTTCCGCAACTGGGGACGCTGGGCGGGAAACACAGGCGGGCACTATGTAGATTAACACTAAGTGCGCTTCCGGGCAAAACGTTTTTTAACCAAAAAGAAGAGGTTGTGGAAGCCGTCGCGCCAGGGGTTGAGTTTGATCTCGCCGAGGCGGGAGGAGTACATGATGGAGATCTCCTCGAAGCGGACGCCAGGGTGGAGGAGGGCCTCGATTTTGATTTCCTCGCTGAAGGCCATGCCGTCGGATTCGAGGATCATGTTCTCGAGGATGGAGCGGCGGAAGACCCACATGCCGCTCTGAGAATCGGAGACCCAGCGGAAAAAGAGCAGCGACATGGCGAGCGACAGCACGAGGTTGCCGAACTTGTGTTTGAAGCTCATGGCGTGGCGGTCGCGGACGGGGAAGCGGGAGGCGTTGAGGAAGTCGGCTTCGAGGTGGAGGAAGGCTTCGAGGAGGTAGCTGATGGCGTCGGGGGGGTAGCTGTGGTCGCCGTCGAGGGTGACGATGACGTCGCCGGTGGCCATGGAGAAGCCCTTCTTGTAGCTGCGGCCGTAGCCGCGGACATCTTCGCGGATGACGGTGGCGCCGAGGGCGGTGGCGACGTCGGAGGTGCGGTCAGTGGAGCCGTTGTCGACGACGATGACTTCGTCGACGAACTGGGGCATGCGGCGGAGGACGCGTTCGATGCCCTGTTCCTCGTTGAGGCAGGGGATGACGACGGTGATTCTTAGGCCCTTGTACACGGTGCGCTGAAGTCCCATTGTACCGACGCGTTATGATGGCGGTGTGAGAGCCATCCTGTTTTTCCTCGCAGCAACGCTGGCCTGGGGCCAGGCGCCAGTGGCCGATGCGGCCGGTTCGGCAGGGGTGCGGAATGTGTACCTGATGCCGATGCCGAACGGGTTGGAGCAGTTCATCGCCAACCAGTTGACGTCGAGAGGGCTGATGACCGTGGTCGCGGACCCGAACCTAGCGGACGCACTGTTTACCGACACGGTGGGCAAGGCCTTCGAGAAGCGGTATCTGGAGTTGTATCCGCCGCCTCCTCCTCCGAAAGAAGAAGAAGAGGATGAGGAGCAGGATAGCAAGAAGAGGAGTTCGTCCTCATCCGGCATGGACGTGAAAGACATGAAGCAGGAGCGGACAGGCGGTTTCAGCCGGGGTAAGGGGACGATCTTCCTGGTGGACCGGCGGACGAAGACGGTGCTGTGGTCGGCGTATGTGAGGCCGAATTCGAGCCTGCCGAAAGATCTGGACCGGGCGGCGAAGACGATCGCGGACCGGTTCGAGGAGACGGTCAAGAAGGGCGGGGGGCTTTCGCGCTAAGGGTGGCGCGGTAGGAGAGTTCGAGCGAGGCGGTGATGCGGGCCATGTCGCGGTGCTGTTCGACATAGGCGCGGGCGCGGCGGGCGAGGGCGGTTGCCTCATCGGGGTGGTCGAAGAGCCGGAGGATTCCGTCGGCGAACGCCTGCGGCGAATCGGCGACCGTGCAGATATGCAAGCCGTTGCCGGCGAGGCCTTCGGCGCCGACCGATGTTGAAACCGCCGGGATGCCAGTGGCGAAAGCTTCGAGCAGTTTCACGCGGATGCCGGAGCCGGCGAGGATGGGGCAGACAAAGACGGCGCATTCACGCAAAGGGGTCATAATGTCGGCGACGAAGCCCTGCATTTCGAGGGCGCCGCCGAAGTCGGGCAGGGTGTGGGCGGGGGGCGGATCCGAGCCGATGACGATGAGCCGGGCATCGGGGGCGGAGGCGAGGATGCGTGGCATGACTTGTTTCAAAAACCAGTTGAGGGCGACGCGGTTAGGCTCGTGGCGGAAGCTGCCGAGGAAGAGCATCGTGCGGGGGGTGCGGCCCTCGGGGGCGAAATCGTAACCGGAGACGTCGATGCCGGCGCGGAGGTGGGGGTCGATGAGGGGTGCGAGAGCGGGGAGGAAGGAGGCGAGGTAATCCTTGTTTTCCTGGGTGCAGGTTTGGACGCGGTCGAAGGCGGGCAGGAGATTGAGTTCATAGCGCAGGGCGCGGAGGTATTCAAACGAGCCCTTGATGCGTGCGAGAGGCTTCATGGAGGCGAGGCCGCGGGAGATGGACTGGAAGTAGATGTCGTGTTCGAAGAGGAACCAGGCGAGGCGGCGGTAAGGGCCGGCGTATTGGCCCATGTTGGTGTATTCGACCTGGACGGCGTGGATGCGGTGGAGGTAGATCTGGCGGTGGATGAGCCATTCGAGGTCTTTGTTGGCGAACTCGCGGACGGCGAAGGGCTGGATGGAGCCGAGTTGAGCGGGCAGGCCTTCGAGGCGGACGAGGAACTCCTGGGTCTTGGTGAAGGGCTCGAGTTCGTCGTGGGCGGGGATTTCGTTGGGCGAATCGACGAGGACGACGAGGTGGAGATTGGTGAGGCGTCCGAGCTGGCGGACGGTCTGGTTCATGAAGACGCCGCCGCCGTGGAGGGGCGGGCTGATGGGGTAAGGCGAGATGAACAGGACGTTGAGGCGATCGGGGTTGGATTCGATGGGATGGAAGCGGTCGCGGTGGTAGCCGGCGAGGGAGCGGCGGAAGGCCTCTTTGTCATCGACGACGGCGAGGGCGCGGGCATGCCAGCGTGAGCAGAGCGCGCCGGGGATCTGGAGCAGGGCGCGCCACTGGCCGCCGAGGGTGGCGCGTTCCATGGAGTGGCCGGCGAGGACGCTGAGGATGGCGCCGATCCATGAGTTCAGAAGATGGCTGTAGATGGCGGCGAAGGAGTGGATGTTTTTCCAGCAGAACAGGATGAGGTTTTTATAGAGAACGCCGTCGATGTAGGACTGGGAGAACTTCTTGCCGATGGTTCCGCGGTGTTCGTGCCAGACCTTGCTGGCAGGCTGGTAATAGACTTTCCAGCCGCGTTTCCAGGCCATGTAGCCGATGTCGGTGTCTTCGAGATAGAAGGGGCGGAGGAGATGGTCGAAGCCGCCGAGGGAGAGGAATTTGCGGCGGTCGATGGCGGAGGATCCGCCGCCGGGGTAGAAGCAGGGGAAAGGTTCGTTTACCTGATCGTCTTCGACGTGGCGGACGCGGAGGAAGCCGGCGGACCACCAGGCCTGGGTTAGACCGGTCTCTTCGCGCTTGCGGGCGGGATCGCTGAAGAAGATCTGGGAGGAGACGGCGAAGACCTTCTCGTCAGTGAAGGCGTCGAGGAGGGGGTGGAGGAAGTTGCGATCGACGCGCATGTCGGAGTTGAGCAGGACGACGATGTCGTTGGCTGCCTCCTCAAAGCCGCGATTGGAGCCTCCGCCGAAGCCGAGGTTTTCAGGCAGGGCGATGAGGCGGACGGAGGGGAATGTAGTGCGGACGAAATCGGCGCTACCGTCCGTGGAGCCGTTGTCGACGACGATGATCTCGTTGCGGGGGTTGCCGGACATGCCGTCGATGAGTGGCGGGAGGTATTTTTCGAGGAGGTCGCGGCCGTTCCAGTTGGGGATGACGACGCTGGCGGCGGAGGTGTCGGGCATGGAGTCCGACGGGGGGCGGGTGCGGCCGAAGAGGCGGAAGGCGATGTCGGAGAGGGTGATGAGGAGGGCGGATAGGGTCCAGATGAAGGGGGAGAGTACAAGGAGGGGGAAATTGCGGAGGAGGCGGGCGAGAAGGGCCATGGGTTAGTACTGCGAGATGTCGGGACCGACGCCGATCTTTCGGCCGAAGCGGAGCCAGCGGGATTGCTGGAGGGAGGCGAGGGTGGATTCGAGATGTTCGATACGGGCCTGGAGGTTCTGTGCCCAGAGGGTGCGTTCCTCGACGGTTTTTTCGGATTCGTGGAGGAGATCGACGCAACGGGTGAGTTCTGCGCGGGTTTCGGTGAGGGCGGATTCGAGGCGGTTAATGTTGGCCTCGGCGGCGGCGGATGCGGCGGCGTGTTCAGCTTGAAGAGAGGCGAGTTGGGATTCGTAGCCGGAGGCGATTTCGGTGACGTTGTCCTGGTGGCGGGCAAGCTCTTCGATGACGGCGGTTTCGGCGGTCTTGACGCGCTGGTCCATATCGAGGCCCCAGGCCTGGACGGCCTTGAGGTTTTCGGACTGAGCGCGGTAGAGATCGACGAGGGTGGCGTGTTCGGTTTTCAGGTTGTCGAGCCAGGCGGTTTTTTGAGCGAGTTCGGCTTCGAGTTTCTGGATGTGGTGTTCGCGTTCGCGCAGGACGTTGGCGGTGGCGGGGAGATAGACGAAGGTGGGCGAGCCGGTTTGGGTGACCGAGGCGCAGGCGGCGATGAAGAAGTGGCTGTTATGAGGTTCGGACTCGGCGGGTTCGACGCGAAGTTCGCCGTGGGTGAGTGGAGCAAGGGCGGGGCGGATGACGAGCGAGGCAGCGTGGTTCTGGAGAAAGAGGGAGACGGAAGGGAAGACGGCGTTGAGGGCGGCGCGGAATTCGTCGAAGTCGAATTCGTGGACGTGGAAGGGGTTGGGTCCGGCGAGTTTGCGGGTTTCGGTGTAATAGAGACGGTTGGGGGTGGAGACGACGAATTGACCGCCGGGAGCGAGGAGGCGGCGGGCCTCGGTGAGGAGTTCGTCGGGCTTATGGAGATGTTCGATGACTTCGAAGGCGACGATGAGGTCGAAGGAGAAGTCTGGGAAGGGGAGACGGCAGGCGTCGGCGGCGAGGAAGTTGATGGAAGGGGCGGGGTAGGAATGGCGGGCGGCGGCGGCATCGGGGGCGAGATCGATGGCGGTGACCGAGGCGGCGGTACGGGAAAGGCAGGCAGAGCCATAGCCGGCTCCGCAGGCGATGTCGAGGACGCGCTTACGGGAGGCGAGGCGGGAAGCGAACAAATAGCGGGCGTAGTGTTCGTTCCAGAGGTCGGGGTCGGCCTGGGCGGGGATGAGGCGTTCGCCGGTGAATTCAAGCAAGGCGGGCCTCCAGGGGTTTGGATTTGGGGTCGAGGCGGGCGTTGATTTCGACGCGGCAGGGCAGATGGATGTAGCCGTAGACCTGGCCGTCGGCGTGGCCCATTTGGAGGGTGATGGCGTTGTCGATCCAGTCGCACATCTTGTAGGCAAGGAGGCTGCCGTCGGCGATGGCGGGGGAGAAGGAGAACGTTCCGGGATAGAGGTGGGGGACTGTGACGTGGAAGTCGACGGTATAGACGTCGCCGGCTTTCATGGAAGGGAGTTGGATGCCTTCGCGAATGGTGTTGGTGCCGGCGAAGTCGACGCCGAGGTGGTTGCGGAGCATGAAGCCGACGTTGGGGGCGGCGACGGGTTGGGAGGCGCGGACGGAGATGCGGACGACGGCGGTGGAATTGGGCGCCAGGAGATTCAATGGAGCGCCGAATTCGTCGAGGATGGTGATGCCGATGACTTCGGCGCGGCCGTCGCCGTAGCGGTGGTCGATGTTGGGGATGGAGGAGGCGATTTCGGGTGCGGTGACGGCCTCGGAGGGAGCGGGGGCCTGGGTGCGGTGTTCTAGGTAGGAGGAGTCCTTTTCGACCATGGCGGCGAGGTATTTGGCGACGACGCGATCGGTGGGTCCGAGGTCGCGGAGGCGGCCGTGGTCGAGCCAGAGGGTGCGGTCGCCGATAGCTTTGACGTCGCCGGCGGAGTGGGAGACGAAGAGGATCGTCACGCCGCGGGAGCGGAGATCGTGGACCTTGCGAAGGCAGCGCTGGCGGAAGTAGATGTCGCCGACGGCGAGGGCTTCGTCGACGATGAGGATTTCAGGGTCGACGTGGATGGCGACAGCGAAGGCGAGACGGACGACCATGCCGCTGGAGTAGGTTTTGACGGGCTGGCGGATGAAGTCGCCGATTTCGGCGAACTCCTCGATGCTGCGGTAGATACGGTCGACCTGGGCGGAGTTGAAGCCAAGGATGGATGCGTTGAGATAGACGTTGTCGCGGCCGGTGAACTCGGGGTTGAAGCCGGAGCCGAGTTCGAGCAGGGCGGAGACGCGTCCGTTGACGATGGCCCTGCCATGGGTGGGGGCGAGGATGCCGGCGACGATTTGAAGGAGGGTGCTTTTGCCGGAGCCGTTTTCGCCGACGATGCAAAAAGTCTCTCCCTTGTTGATTTCAAAGGAGATATCGTTCAGGGCCCAGAAGTCCTGATGGCATTTGAGGCGGTTGAGAGTGACGAGTTCCTTGAGTCGTTGAGAAGGAGAGCTGTAGATTGGATAGCTCTTGCTGACGCCTTGGAAGGAGATGAGACTCACGGAAAGTGTGGAGGCGCTTGGAGCCCGGATGGCACAAGACCTATCCATGACTCTACTGAAGGGGTTCGACCAGTGTCAATCGAGGGCAGAGGAAGAAAGGGCGGCCGCCAGACCCCAAAGACATCTGTCCCTGAAATCGGGAAGAAAGAGCTGTGTTGAGCCTTGCCTAGAATCGGCTCTTATGGCCGCTCGTCTGGGGACTCGATCGAGAGCCCGTTGGACGAAGAAGGCGCACAGCCTGATGCTTCAGGCGCCGGGTAGCCGCCCCGCGAGGTGATCTATCTCTATGGATAACCTCCTCTCTCGCTGTCGTAGCGCCCGGCTGAGGCTATCAGCTCAACCACCAGGCGAAGCGCCTTACTGAAGGGACAGGGGCGAGCATTCGGTCCAAACGCCTCTGTCTGGCCTTACTATGGACCTGGAATGGAGCGGTGTCAAGACTGAAGATTGGGACAATCAGGACGAAAGAGGTGCTATTTGACAGTACGGGAGGCAAACCCTTAGGCTATAAGAGACTGCGCCCGTGCCGGTGTAGCTCAGGTGGTTAGAGCGGCGGTCTCATAATCCGCAGGTCGTAGGTTCGAGTCCTACCGCCGGCACCATTGCTTAGTTCCCCCCAACAATCACTTCGTAGATGCGGGTGAGTTCGTCTACTGAATAGTATTCGATCTCGATTCTGCCGCGATTCTCCGACTTCTGGACGATACGGACGCGGGTTCCGAGGACGCGTTCGAGCTCGAGGAGGGCGGCGCGGGTATTGGCGTCGAGGGGGATTTCGGAGGCGGGTTTGGGTTCGCGGGGCTCGGTCATCTTCTGAACGAGCTTTTCCACCTGGCGGACAGACAAGCCTTCGGAGGTGATGCGTTGTGCGACTTCGAGTTGGAGGTCTGACGAAGGCAAACCGAGGAGCGCGCGGGCGTGGCCCATGGAGAGGCGATGGTCGGCGAGGAGGGCTTGGACGTCTCCGGGGAGTTTGAGGAGACGGAGCATGTTGGTGATGGTGGAGCGGTCCTTGCCGGTGCGCTGGGCAATCTGCTCGTGGCTGAGGTTGTACTCCTTATTCAGGCGTTCGAAGGCGTGGGCGATTTCGATGGGGTTGAGATCTTCTCGCTGGATGTTCTCGATGAGAGTGACTTCCATGAGCCGGTCGTCGGCGAAGTCCTGGACGACGGCGGGGATATGGGTGAGAGAGGCGAGTTTGGCGGCGCGCCAGCGGCGTTCACCGGCGACGAGTTGATAGGTATCGCCGGCGCGGCGGACGATGATGGGCTGGATGACACCGTTTTCGCGGATGGATTGGGCGAGGCCGCTGAGGCGTTCGGGGTCAAAGACGCTACGGGGTTGGAG
>JACZJQ010000281.1 GCA_014860455.1 Bryobacteraceae bacterium
GCCACGAGGCCACCTACTCCGCCGCCGGCGACCGCATCGCCTACACCCCGCTCGCCCCCGCCTTCACCATCTGGAAACGCTACCGCGGCGGACGCACCTCCAAGGTCTGGATCGGCCAGCTCTCCGATTCCAAAGTCGAAGAGATCCCCCGCCAGAACTCCAACGACTTCAACCCCCTCATCACCGCCGACCGCGTCTTCTTCCTCTCCGACCGCAACGGCCCCACCACCCTCTTCTCCTACGACCTCAAAACCAAACGCGTCACCGAAGCCGTCAAGAACACCGGCCTCGAGTACAAATCCGCCTCGCTCGGATCCAACGCCATCGTCCTTGAACGCTTCGGAGCTCTGGAACTCTACGACATCAAATCCGGCAAGGTCTCGCCTGTGAAGATCTCACTCAGCGGCGACATGCCCGGCGTCCGGCCGTTCCTCGATAAGGTCGCCTCCCGCATCGTCTCGGTTGAAATCTCTCCCACCGGCGCCCGCGCCCTGTTCGAAGCCCGCGGCGACATCTTCACCGTCCCCGCTGAAAAGGGCGACATCCGCAACCTGACGGCCACCTCGGGCTCCGCCGAGCGCTTCCCCGTCTGGTCCCCCGACGGCCAGTCCATCGCCTACCTCTCCGACGTCACCGGCGAGTACCAGATCCACATCGCCCCCCAGAACGGCCTCGGCGAAGTCAAGAAATACGACGCCGGCGCAAAGATCTTCCTCTACCTCTACTCCTGGTCACCCGACGGCAAGAAACTCCTCATCCGCGACGCCATGCTCCGCCTTGGCATCTTCGACATCGCCTCCGCCAAAACCACCTGGATCGCCGGCGACTACTACGATTCCCCCTACCGCGAAGAGCTCAACCCCTCCTGGGCCCCCGACTCCAAGTGGATCCTCTACACCAAACAGCTCCAGAACCACCTCCGCGCCGTCTTCGTCTACTCGCTCGAATCCGCGAAGGAAACTCAAATCACCGATGGCCTTTCCGACGCCCGCCACGCCCGCTTCGATCCCAACGGCAAGTACATCTACTTCACCGCTTCCACCAACCAGGGCCTCTCCACCGGCTGGCTCGACATGTCCTCCATCGGCCGCGTCCAGGACCGCAGCGCTTACCTCATTGTCCTGAGCAAAACCGAACCCTCCCCCCTCGCCCCCGAAAGCGACGAAGAGAAGGCCGCCGACAAGAAGGACGAACCCAAAAAAGATGAGGCCAAACCCGCCGCCGGAGCCAAGCCAGATCCCGCCGCCGCAAAGAAGGAAGTCGCCGTCACCATCGACTTCGACGGCATCTCCCAGCGCATCCTCGCACTGCCCTTCCCGGCCCGCAACTACTCGCAGCTCGACGCCCCCAAAGCCGGCGTCGTCTACCTCGTCGAAGACCCTGCAGTTCAGGCCTTCGGACCCCCGGCGCGCACCCTCCACAAGTTCGACTTCAAAACCCGCAAGGTCGACAAGGTCATGGACGGCCTGGCCACCCTCGTCTTCTCCCGCAACGGCGAGAAGATGGTATTCCGCCAGGGCCAGCGCTGGGCCATCTCCGGCACCGCGGCCCCGCCCAAGCCCGGCGAAGGAACCATCCGCACCGCCGACATGGAGGCCATGATCGATCCCGTCGCCGAATGGAAGCAGATGTTCTATGAGGTCTGGCGCCTCCAGCGCGACTTCCTCTACGCCCCCAATTTCCACGGACTCGACCTCGAAAAGGCGAAGGAAAAGTACGCCTCATACCTCTCCGCCGTCGCCCACCGCGCCGACCTCAACTACCTGTTCGGCGAGATGCTCGGCGAAGTCTCGGTCGGCCACATGTACGTCGGCGGCGGCGCTTTCCCTGACGTCAAGTCCGTCCCCGTCGGCCTGCTCGGTGCCGACTACAAAGTCGAAAACGGCCGCTACCGCTTCGCCCGCATCTACGACGGCGAAAACTGGAATCCCTCATTGCGCGCCCCGCTCACCCAGCCCGGCGTCAACGTCCAAGCCGGCGAATACCTGCTCGCCGTCAACGGCCGCGACGTCACCTCCAGCGAGGAAGTCTACAGCTTCTTCCAGGGCCTCTCCGGCAAGAGCGTCGTCCTTAAGGTCGGACCCAACCCGGACGGCGCCGGCTCACGCGACGTCACCGTCGTCCCAATCCCCAACGAAGGCGGCCTCCGCTACATGGCCTGGGTCGAGGACAACCGCCGCAAGGTCGACCAGCTCTCGGGCGGCCGCCTCGGCTACGTCCACCTGCCCAATACCGCCGAACAGGGCTATTCGAACTTCAACCGATGGTTCTTCGCCCAAGTCGGCAAACAGGGCATGGTCCTCGATGAACGCTTCAACGGCGGCGGCTCGGTGGCCGACTACATCGTCGATTACCTCCGCCGGCCCTTGCTCAACTTCTTCTCCACCCGCGCAGGCAACGACTTCACCACCCCCATGAACGCCGTCTTCGGGCCCAAGGTCATGATCGTCAACGAATTCGCCGGCTCCGGCGGCGACGCCATGCCCTGGATGTTCCGCAAGCTCAAGATCGGACCCCTGGTCGGCAAACGAACCTGGGGCGGACTGGTCGGCATCTTCGGCTATCCGTCGCTTCTCGACGGCGGCCGCGTCACCGCCCCCAACCTCGCCTTCTACAACACCGAAGGCCAGTGGGACGTCGAAAATCACGGCGTCGACCCCGACATCGAAATCGACCACGACCCCGCCCTCGTCCGCCAGGGCAAGGACCCCCAACTGGAAAAGGCCGTCGCCACCGCCCTCGAACTGCTCGAGAAGTCGCCTCTGCCCAAATACCAGCGCCCGGCCTACCCGGACTACCACAATAAGCGTTAGCCAATGCCGTCACCCCGGGCGCTCAATGGGCGCCCGAGCCGGCTTCGATTGCGCGCTCGATCTGAACATATGGCATCAGCCACACCACGTCGTAGGGCGTCATCTCAATATGAAGATCATCGTTGTTCGCCAACCACCCCCGCCCGTCCACCAGGTCGTACCATTGAGTGTCATCAAGGCCCAACCGCACCAGGTCGATATTCAGGCTCACCGGCTTCCCGCTGACGTTGGTCAGGCACAGGATCATCTCTTCCCCGCCCGGCGACTCGCGGATGACTGAGAACACCTGCGGATGAATCTCGATCACGCGCTGGCCGCCTTTCGGATGAAATGACCGGCTCCGCACTCTCGTTTCGAGCAAGCGCCCAAGCTCGTCTCGAATCAGACAAAGCTTCGAACTGCGCTCTCCAAGCTGACTCATCAGCCAGTCTTCATCGAGCGCCGCACGGTTGACGTCGCGCTTCGATCCGCTCTTGATCGCCGCCTGGATATCGCTCCGGGTGCCCACCAACCCGTGCAGGTAGATCGCCGGCACCCCCTTCAACGCCAGCGCAATGCTCCGCGAGGCCACAAACCGGTTCACCTGCATGCATCTCGGCTCGCCGCTGTTGTCCATGTTCAACGCGCTATACCAGGTGGCGTTAATCTCGTAGGGGATCTCCCGGTGGTTCTCCCCCGACCGGTGCGAGACAAACGCCCCGTTCCTCCGCGCGCGCTGGATCAGGAAGTCGATTTCGGTTTCCGGCAGAATGCCCGACACCCCCGGCAACCCGATGCCGTCATGGGTGTCCAGAATATTCAGAAACGTCGCCCCGGACTCCGGATACTTGAGCCCAGCCGCCCACCGCGTCAACGCCGTCGCGTCCTCACGGTAGAAAGCGTGCAGCACCAGCGGCGGCAGCGGAAAGTTGTACACCATCTGCGCTTCATCGCGCCCGTCACCGAAGTAGCTGACGTTCTCCACATGCGGAACGTTTGTCTCTGTTACCAGCGCCACATGCGGCGCGGCGGTGTCCAGAATGTCCCGCAGCATCTTGATGATCTCGTGCGTCTGGTCCAGGTTCGCACCCGGCGTACCGGGCTCGTCCCACAGATACGTCACCGCATCCAGGCGCAACAGGCTCGCTCCACGCCTGACATAGTCCAGCAGCGTCGCGATCACGCTCACCAGCACCTTCGGATTCCGGTAGTTGAGGTCGATTTGGTCGCTGGAAAATGTCGTCCAGCACCACAATGGCCCTTCGATCGAATCAAACCGCGTCAGGATGTCCGACGTCCTCGGCCGGCGGATCATCGCTCTCTGCTGATCGGTCAATTCGCCCGGCGACTTGAACGTCACCGCATAATCGGCATAGTCCGGATTCCCGCTCAGCATCTCCACAAACGCCGGGCTCTTCGATGACGCGTGATTCAGCACCGCGTCGAACATCAGCTTGTGCGCTTCACCAATCTCCGCGATGTCTTCCCAGGTACCGAACCGCGGATCCACCTGGTTGAAATCCGTCACCGCAAAGCCGCGGTCCGATGTCGAGGGATAAAACGGCAGAATGTGGATCGTCCCGAATGTCACGGCGCGCCGGTGCATCGCCTTCACGAACGACGACAGCGCCTTCAGCGGCTTCCCGTCGCCGTCATGCACCATGTCGGCGTAGGCGATCAGGATCATGTCCGTTTCGTCGAACCAGGATGCGGGCCGCCCACGCCGCGCACTCGCCACCTCGCCGGGCTCATACGCCTGGTGGACCCTCACCACCCTGTCTATTTCGTTGATCCACTCGCCTGCCGTCGCCGGCCCATACAGAGAAGCCAGCCTCCTCAAGACCCTCTCTCTCACCTCGGCAGGAAGGCCCGGCAAGGTCCTGGAGAAATCGGGTGAGGTGAGATATTCGATTCTGGTCAGTTCGGGCATGGCCGGTTCCACTCCGCCGATCATACCCAAAACGCCCGCCCATCGGACAGGACGCCCACAACATTCGCCGCATCCCATCTCGCGTTCATTTGTATACTGGCCGGGGACTGCGTAAGTGGGCAATTCTCTCTTCCCGCGCCTGTTTCGGCGCGCCATTGTCATCTTGAAAGAGGACGGTCTCCTTGCGCTCGGCTTCCGTGTCCTCGGCGAAACCGTCTATCGGAGAGTCCTGCTGGCCTCCTGCAATCCCGCCCATGCCGGCGCCCCGCCCGATGCCCGTTGCCGCTGGCTCGATCCCGCCGAATCCGCAGCCTACGCCCGATTCCACCCCGAAGTCGCCGAATCCGAAATCCGCCACCGCTTCGCCGAAGGCCATCGCTGCTGGGTCCTGACCTCGGGCGGCCAGTTCGCCCACGGCCTCTGGATCGCACCTCGCGCCTGGATCGGCTATCTCGAACTCGATCTGCCCCTCGCACCGAACGAGATCTATCTCTACCAGACCTTCACCCCGCCGTCTTTGCGAGGGCACGGATTCGCCTCCGCCGCTCTACTCGCCGTGTTGTCCGAAATGCGCCGGGAGGGCTGGCAACGCGTCATCCTCTGCATTCAACCCGACCGGTCCATAGCCTATTCCCCGCTCTATCGTGCAGGCTTCAAGCCTTACGGCTATGTTGGTTGGTACAGGGTCGGCCGCACGCGCTGGACGTTCCGGCGGGCAGCAAACCGTTTCCCGTTCTATGCTCCGCCGGCCGCCTCCGCTGAAGGGACGGAAGAATGAGATCCAGCTTCGCATCCAGGCTCGCATGGTCCGCCTACACCGTCGCCCAAGCCGCGATGGAGTCGCGGATTCCCTGGGATAGCACCGAGTCGCTGCTGCGCCGCCAGAACCGGCGCGTCCGCCGGATCATCCGCTTCGCCTGGGAACACGTCCCGTTCTATCGCCGCGAAATGGTGGCCCGCGGACTCCATCCCGAAGACTTCCGCTCCGCTGCCGACCTCGATCTGCTGCCACTCATCGACGGCCAAATTTACGCCCGGAACCCCCACCTCTTCCAACCCCAGGACGCTCTGCCCACCGCCGGACTCGTCCTGCAATCCAGCGGCACCTCCGGCAGTACAAAGCAGTTGCGCCACGACCGCCGCTCCCTGCTCCTCGCCCTCGCCCACGGCCACCGTCAGCGCCACGTCCTCGCTCACTTCACAGGACGCGTCACCGGCTACCGCGAACTCAACCTGGTCCGCGACGGCTCCGTCGCCAGCCAGATCCGGTCTTTCTACGAGGACCATCTCTGGACGCCCCGCCGCGTAGACCTCACCCGCGTCGTCCTCACCCCCGGCGAACTGCCACTCGACGCCGAGATCGCCCGCATCAACGATTTCATGCCCGATGTCCTCATGGGCTACGGCTCTTACCTCGGCGCCCTGTTTCTCTCCGCCGCCAGGCGCGGCTTGATAATCCACCGCCCCAAGGCCGCCGTCTATGGCGCCGATTCCATGCCGGCTCCGGATCGCGCCTACCTCGAGACGGAACTCGGCATCCCCGTCATCTCCACCTATCAATCCACCGAAGCCCTCCGCATCGGCTTCCAATGCGAACTCCGCCGCGGACTGCACGTCAGCATCGACGCCGTCGCCGTCCGCATCGCCGATGCCGGCGGACGCACCGTTCCCCCCGGCCAGCCCGGCGATGTCATCATCTCCAACCTCACCAACCGCGCCACCGTCCTCCTCAATTACCGGCTCGGCGACGTCGCCGTCTTCGGCTCCGAGCCCTGCCCCTGCGGACGCACCCTGCCCGTCATCGACTCCCTCGAAGGCCGCTCCGACGACCTCATCCATCTCGCCGACGGCCGCTCACTTCACGCCCTGCAGGTCATGCGCCGCCTGCGTACCGCTTCCAGCGTCGAGCGCATCCAGGTGGTCCAGCAGGACCACCAATCATTCTCCATTCTCGCCGTCGACGCCGGCCTCCCAGACCGCAAGGCAGCCTCCTCGGCCCTCGTTGCCGAACTCTCATCACTCACCGGCAGCCACCCTTCCATCTCCGTCGAATGGGTGGACGCCCTGCCTGCCGGCGCCAATGGAAAAACCCGCCTGGTCATCTCGAATCTCCGGTCATGATGGGGAAACTCAAAGCCCTGGCCTCTCTTTGGCAGAACCGCTCCCTTCCGCCTTGGCAACTCGAAGCCCTTCAACTCAGCAAACTCCAGGCCGTGGTCGAAGCCGCAAGGCGCGATGTGCCCTTCTACCGCGATCTCTACGCCCGCGCCGGCCTCCCCCAGGGCATGCCGCGCACCCTCGCCGATATCCAACACCTCCCCACCGTCTCAAAGGCCCAAATGCGCGACGCAGGCCTCCAGACCGTCCTCTCCGAACGTCCCCGCTCGCCCTATGCGCTCACTTACCACACCGGCGGCACCACCGGAGTCCCCCTCTCCATCCCGCTCTCTGCCGCCGAATACCGCATCCGCAGCCTCATCGACTTCAGATGCCTGCTCTCGCTCGGCCTGCGTCCCTGGCACAGGCTTGTCACCGTCGGCCCCGGACAACTCCGGCCGGTCCCCCTTCACGAGCGGCTGGGCCTTTTCCGCGCCACCGTCATCCTCGGCGAGATCCACCCCGCCCGGCAAGTCGAGTTGCTCCTCAAACTCCGCCCCGATGTCCTCTGGTGCTACTCCTCGGAGTTGCAGGTGCTGCTCTCTCAGCCCGGGCATCCCTTGAAGTCCCTCCGCCCTGAATTCCTCATAGCCTCGGCCGCTGTTCTCGAAGACCGCGCACGCCGTATGGCCATCGAGGAGTGGGGCCGCGAGATCTTCATCAGCTACGGCTGCATGGAAACCGGCCGCATCGCCATCGAATGCCCGCGCCATGAAGGGCTCCACGTCAACGCCGACCACCTCCTCGTCGAAATCCTCAATGGTGACCGCCCGGCGCTGCCTGGCGAAACCGGCGAGGTCGTTCTCACCGCCCTCAATCAATTCACCATGCCCTTCATCCGCTACCGCCTCCGCGACCTCGCCGCGTGGACCGGCAAGCCCTGCTCCTGCGGCAGCACCCTGCCCCTCATCCATGCGCCTGAGGGCAGGCGGGACGACCTTCTGCGCTTCGCCGGCGGTGAATGGCTCTCTCCAGTGCGCTTCGCTTTTGCTCTGCGCCGGTCCGAACACCTCCAGCAGTACCAGGTGATCCAGGAATCGCTCGATTGGATCCGCATCCTCATCGTCCCCTTACCCACCTGGACCACCGCCGAACAGGACCACATCAAACAGCAGATGCTTGCCGGCATCCCCGCCGGCGTCCGCCTCGATCTCGAACTCGTCAGCCAGATCGAGTCCGTCCCGGGCAAGTTCCGCATGACCATCTCCAGGCTGCCGCCGGAATGATCCGGCAATACGGCCCGCAGCCTCTCCACACGCCCTCGCGATACAGTTATCTTGTCGCGCCTTCTGCGTGTCGCCGCGGCATCGAGGTGAAATGAGTCCGTCCTGGAAAGACATGGCTGAAAACGAATCGGCCTCGTGGTACCTCCACCCGCTGGCCGCCCGCCTGAAGCGGGAAGCCTATTTGACCTGGTTTCATCGCTGGCTCCCCATGGCTCCAAATGGTCTGCTGCTCAAGACCGATCTCTTCGAAGAGGCTTACGGGGACGATACCCTGCTGCCCGATCTCCTCGCCAGCTCGCATCCCATCGCCGCCTTCGATTGGCTTCCTCCCGTCGCCCTCCGCGCCCGCCGTAAGATCCCCTCGCCCGCGTTCCTCCCTCTGGCAGCCGATTGCCGCGCCCTCCCGCTCGCTTCTTCCTCTTCCTCCATCGTCCTCTCGCTCTCCACCCTCGACCATTCCAGCGACCCCGCCGACCTCCGCACTTCCATCGCCGAACTGGCCCGCGTCTTGCGCCCCGGCGGCCTCCTGCTGCTCACCCTCGACAATCCCATGAACCCCCTCTACTGGCCCCTCCGCCTCCTCAGCCGCATGGGCCGTACGCCGTTCCCATTGGGCTACACCCCCACCCCCGCCGTCCTCGACCGCCTTCTCGAACAGGCGGGCTTCGAGATCCTCGGCCGCGAGTGGCTGATCCACAACCCGCGCCTGATCTCCACCGCGTTGTTTCTTACCATTCAACGCACCCTCGGACGCCGCGGCGACCCTGTCATCCAAGCCCTCATCTCTCTCTTCAATCTCCTCGGACGCCTCCCCACCCGCCCCCTCACCGCATGCTTCGTCGCCACCTGCGCCAGAAAACGCCCGGCCCCACGCGCGTGACTCCTTCTGAACCTCCGCACACCGGTTCCGTGGCCGCCTCCCCGTCCGTCAAGGTCTTCGTCCACAACGGCGTGGCCTGCGCCATCCGCGCCGGCTACCGGGCCAGCCGCCTCGACCTTCGCATTGAATACGGCAATGGCCCGCGCGTCATCGTCGATGGCCGCGAAGTCCATCTCTCAAGCATGGAAGTCCAGATTTTTGTTTTAAATTCGCGAAGCCGGGCTACTTCGCCTTCGACGACAGTTCGGTCATCATCGACTCGAACTTCTCCCGCTGCTGCGGATCAAGAATCCGCAGGATCCGCTCGTGGCCTTGCATCCGGATGTCGGCGATCTGGCCCTGCAGGTTCTGGTAGTACAGAACATAGTCGTCCAGGATCGTCTCCATCTCGCGCGCCTGTTCCGGCGTCAGGTTCAGTTCTTTCTTGAACCGCGCCAGCGTCATCTCGCGCGTGGTCTCTTTCCACGTCGAGATCGACGGCCGCGCCGCTGCAACCCCCGTCACCCTCACCATTAACGCCCCGGCCGCCATCCCGCAAAGAAAAATCGTGCACAACACCAGCAACACCCGAGGGTGATGCCAGGTGATCCGGCTGTCGAAGCTGTGGCTGGTGCTGCTCACCTTGTCTGGACTATCTTATCTTGATCGAAAATCAAACGTCGCTACTCATCCACCGTCGGAAACGCCGCCAGCACCTGCCCGCCCGCCAGACTCTCGCCAAACGAAGCCAGGTTGACGAAAACGACTTCGCGTCCGCCCTGCTCGCCGAAAACCGCTGAGTCGGGCAACGAGATCTCCGTCACCATCTCCATCGGAACCGCGGAATGAACATCCAGTTCGCTGTTCACCGTCGCCGCCGCCCCAAACATCGCCATCATCAGCGCCAGCGACGCGTACATGAACCGCCGGGCGAAAAACGGCTCCAGGAATACGGCCCAGAAACTGCCCGCCGCCTGCGCTTCGATCCGCTCCATCACACGCGCATAGAACCCTGGCGCCGGCTCAATCTCCTGTCCGGGCTTCAACACCCTCACCATGCCGGACTGCACCTTCATCCCGCCCACCATCGCCCGGCACTCCGCGCACGCTTCAATGTGCGCCTCAAGTGCAATCGCCGCCGCATCCGCGGTCCGGCCCGCCAGGTAGGCTTCCAGGCCTTCCATCGTTGGCTTATGCATTTCGACTTCCCTCAATCCATTCACCCAAACGCATCGCGGCGAGCCAGGGACGGCCGTATCCGGCTCTGTTCTTTCCTGCCTGTCCGACGATTGCGCGAGACATCGTTTCCATCCTTCCTGAAGCCCTACTCTTCCGCTCCAGGATATAGACCCTTCCGTCCGGTCAGACGTTGCGCCGCCTTCAGCAGTTTCTGGCGCGCACGGAACAACTTGACCTTAATTGTATTCTCGTTCATGCCCATCATCCGGGCCAGTTCTTCGACCGAATGGCCTTCCACTTCCTTCAGCAGCATCAACTGCCGGTCCTCGCTCGATATCTTCGACAGCAGCTTCAACACCAGATCCCGCTTGGCCAGCCGCTCATCGGCCGGCATCGCCGGATCGGCTTCGCTACGCTCCATGCCGCTGGATTCCTCATCTCCGAAATCGCTCTCGTAGACCAGCTTCCGCACCTTCTTCTTGCGCAGGTAGTCGTAGCACTCGTTCACCGTGATCTTGTATATCCAGGTCAGCAGCGACGAGCGGAAATCGAAATTGCCGATCGAAAAATAGACCTTCGCGAACACCTGTTGCGCGATGTCCTCCGCGTCATTGCGGTTGCGCAGGATGCCATAGATGATCGAATAGACCTTGGACTGATAGCGGTCCACCATTTCGCGGAACGCCATTTCGTCCCGCGCCTGGATCCGCTTAACCAGTTGGGCTTCTTCAGTTCTGCGGTACTCCACGCTTCTCTTGTCTCGCCCGGCCGCCTTGGCCGCGTCGCCGGTCGGCGGAAATGGAAGAACTCCAGTCGTAGCGCTCATCGCCCTGACTGACGTATCCCGCTGATTCCCGGTTTCTTCGACTTACTCCCCGGTCCTGTCTACCATACCAGATCCCCTCCCAATCCGGTGAAGCCTGACAACCGCCCACCGCATCTCCTATAGTGAAGATATGACGCGCCCGAGGGCGCGGAATCGATATACTGTATATGTACGTGCGGTTATATCAGGAGGGTTGACATCCAGATGGTGAACTTGACTTCAGGCGCAATCGGCAAAGTGAAGGAGATCCTCTCCAGCCAGGATCCCCAGCCCGCCGGGCTGCGTATCTCCGTTGTCGGCGGCGGCTGCTCGGGCTTTTCTTACTCGATGGCCTTCGAGACTGCCCCCGGCATGCTCGACAAAACCTATGAATTTGAAGGGCTTAAGGTCTTCATCGACCAGGCCTCGATGCTCTACCTCGATGGCGCCGAAGTCGACTACGTCGAAACGCTCGAAGGCTCCGGCTTCAAGTTCAGCAATCCGAACGTGAAGTCCACCTGCGGCTGCGGCTCGTCGTTCAGCGCTTAGCAAATTCTGAATCGCGGATTCAAGGCCCGTTCGCCGTTCCCGCCGCCCGAAAGGACGGCCACAGGCGGACGGGCCTCATTTTTCTCGCCCACGTCCCGCAAACCAGTCCGGACTACAGCGGCTTCGACCCCGCAAGATAGATCGCATTCAGCAGCAGCTTGAACGTCCCGAAGCTCTGCCCGCGGAACTGCGGCCTGAACCCGAACAACACCACCCGCCCGTCGCCCAGCTTCGCCTCCACCATTGCGGCCCGCCCTGCGGCCTCGCGCTCGCCTTGCAGCCACCCGCTGGCCAGCAGGTTCTGCTTGGCATAGTTCACCACCGCACGCGCCTCCCGCTTGCCCTGGTTGTACTCCTTCATCAGCGTCACTTCAAACGCCTGCCCGCCCGTCATCGTGATGATCGCCTCTGCTGGCATGCCGAACGCCAGCGGATGCGTATTGTCCACCGTCACCCTCAGCAGCGACCCCGGACACATCCACCCCGTCGCCCCGCCCGTCCGCAGCGTCCCCCTCACTCCGATATCCATCATCTCCATC
>JACZJQ010000282.1 GCA_014860455.1 Bryobacteraceae bacterium
TGGATTAGCGACTTCGGGTTGCCAGTGGTTCATGGCGTGACGAACGATGTCGACACCCCAGCGGAATTCGTGTGCGCCCATCACCTTGGAGAAATTCGTCGTGTAGGTGTAGCTGCGGTCCTGATAGAAGTTAGGGTTGGAACCCTGGCAGTTGCCCCAGCCGGTGAGGCCGTTATTGATACAGGGCTGGCCCGAGTATCGAATATCGTCTGCGAAGGCCTTGCCGCCATTGGTGCCGGGGATGCCCCAGACTTCCGAACCCCAGTTCTTGCCGTAGTCAGGACCCGTGGCGATGTTCTTGAAGCGGGTATGGCCGAACACGCCGTCGATGAGGAAGGTCGGCGACAACGTGAAGTTGAAACCGAAGCTGGGCATTCTGATGCCAACATCCGCCAGCCCCATCTGCCCAAGTGCCGGGCCGGTGAGTTCGCCGAGTGCTCCTACTCCCTCGACTGGCGCATTCATGTGGGAATACTTGCCCCAGATCATGAGCTTGGTGTTGACGTTGTAATTCATCTTGTAGTCGTACTGGTCGCGCGTCAGTTTGAGTGTGGTGGAACTGAAGTAGTTGCCCGACAGGCCGTAAGTGTCGGTGGCCTGCTGGTTGGGCATCGGCGCCAATTGCTGGACCTTCAGCCAAGTTGGAGAGAATCGGGCTGAGGGGATCTGATTGTTGGCGAACGGGACACGTGCGGAACCATCGGGATTCCCAGTGGATGGGTCATAGATATTGCCCAGGCCCGCGTAAGCGGCGAAGTTGCCTTCACGCATGTCGGCGCGAGGAACGCTGGAGTTGGCGAACACGCCGGTGCGCTGCCAGGTGCGCTCGAAGCTGAAGAAGTAGAACAGCTTGTTCTTGATGATCGGCCCGCCAATGGTGCCGCCGGGAATATTCATGATCGCCTTCGGCAATCTCGGCTTGTTCTCGTTGATCCGATAGAAAAACGGCCTCGCGTACAGGTGCTGGTTGTCGTGATACCAGAAGCCCGAACCGTGAAGTTGGTTGGTGCCGGATCTCGTAGCAACGGTGACGGCGGCGCCGCCAGCCATGCCCTGCTCGGCGTCAAACGACGATGTGGAGATGTTAACCGTCTCAATCGCCTCTACCGGCGGGTTGTACAGCGTGTGGTGCGGTAGGCAGATGTAACCATTGATGGCTCCGTCCACGCGCGTGTTGTTGTTGTTGCGGTTGGTCCCGTTTACATTGGTGCTCAGCGAACGCTGCGGCGAGGCGCCCATCGAGTTTTGCTCGGCGCCGGGCGTCGCGCCAGGAACGAGGTTGATCATACTCTGGTAATTGCGGTAGGCGGGCAGCGGAAGCTCGACCACCGTCCTCGACGTGATTTCAGCGCGCGTGTCGGAACGGTCAGTCTGCAGCGCTGCGGCGGAGGCCGAAACGGTCACCTGCTCGCTGATCTGGCCCACCTCCAACTTGGGCTCCTCGCGGGTCACCGTGTTGATGGTCACCTCGATGCCCTTCCGGGTGAGCGTTCTGAATCCCGGCGCGGCTACCACCATGTCGTACGTCCCTGCCGGGAGGCTGATGACGTTGTACCGGCCCTGCTCATCGGCCTGGACTTCGCGCGACTGGCCCGTTGACATGTTGGTCAGGGTCAGCTTGGCCCCCGGGACAACGGCGCCCGATGGATCTTGTACGGTGCCGACGATCGATCCATACAGGACCTGTCCCGTAACCGGTTGAGGAGCGACCAGGCTCAAGACAAGTAAAACCAGGAGAATCCCTGGCGTCAGGGCTATGCCCGTGTTGAATTTGCGCATCCGAACCTCCAAAGATATCCGAATCCAATGCAGGCGGCTTCAACCAGACCCACTTGCCGCTTCGATGCCAGCGCTGGCTGCGCCAAGCACTGCGACTTCATTGATAACTTTCTGGTTTCCAGTTCATACCCACCGTTTACTGCAATGTTAGTTTGGTTTACCATGCTGCGGCCTCCAATGCAAGCGTTACTTGAAGCGCGAGACGCGCCGCATGTGATTGAACCGTAATGATCGGTATCCGGTTGAGCGCACCAAAAGGCCCGAATCCCGCAACGCCGGCTCGCCAATCCAGCCCCCTCGCCCCCCGTTCCCAGCGCCGGCAGCGCTCACCGCACAGGCGCGTTGTCGGTGGTCAGGCCCTCGACATCGGAGAGCGTGATCGGAGGTCTGGCGTCAAGTTGTGCTGTGACGAGTTCGATATCGCGGAGCCTCAGGCCCCGAATGTGCCTTCCGTAAATTCCGTATGCCGGCAGCGTGCCGAACATCTTGAACTCCGGATACCTGTCGGCGGACTCTTCCGGCACACGGCTTGCATCCTCTGCCGTCCCTCCGCCCGCAAACTCCAGCCGCAGATCGTTCAAACTCACGTTCTCGATCCTATGGCCAGGCAGTCCCGCAATCGCGCATCCGATCATCCCGGCCCCTCTCGCCCGCACGCCGGAAATCGTCACATTTCTCAGCCGCCCAACCGGCTGCTCGGGACCCCCGTCCACTGTTGGCCTGGCCCGGTCACCAAGCCGAAGAAAGACCGGCGCAACCACGTTTCTCATCGAGACGTTCGAAATGGCAACCCCGTCCATTGTTCCCCCATCCACAATCTCCAAAGCGATGCCCGCCAGCCGCGTGTCGTAAATCGTGCAGTTCGACAGCACGATCTCTTCGAATCCGCCGTTGGTCTCAGTGCCCAGCTTGAATGCGTTGCAGTGGCTCGACAACGTGGAGTTGGTCACCGTCACATCCCTGCACGGCTCCATCGTCGTGCTCTTCAACACGATCGCGTCATCGCCAGACGAGATGTCGCAATCCGAGATGCGTACGCGGCTCGACGAATCGATGTCGATGCCGTCGTTGTTCTGGTTGACGTAGGAGCGAACGGTGATGCCCCGGATCGCCACTCCGTCGCAGCACAGATAGTGCTGTACCCACATCGGCGAGTCCTTGATTGTGACGCCGCTGATCGACACGTCGCGGCAGCGGATCATCCGGATCATGTACGGCCGCACTTTGTACGGCCCCTTGAACGCCGCCCCCTGCCCGTCGATCGTTCCCCTTCCCTCGATCGACACGTTCACCGCGTCTTCGGCATGGATCAGGCTCTTGTCCGTGTAGTTGTCCGTGTAGCCGCGGACCGGTCCGGCCAACACCTTGTAGTCGGCCAGGTTTCGGCTGCCTTCGATCACCGCGCCCGGTTCCAGCCAGAGTCGAACGTTCGACCTCATCATTAGCGTGCCCGTCACGTGCCGGCCCGGAGGAATCAAGACAGTCCCGCCCCCGTGCGCGGCAGCAGCGTCGATCAGTTTCTGCAGTTCCGGTGTCCGCGGCGCAGCCTGCAAAGCAGGAGCGGCGGCCGAAAGTGCGAGGATATCGCGGCGTGTAGGAACGTCATTCATGGCAAAAAGTATATGCCTGGTTCATTCCGGCTGCCATTGTGTCATGATCGTTGGCGGCCATTCGGGCATTCCATCCCGCAGATCTGGAAACCCCACGCCGCCGGTCGTACAGCGCCCATGAATGACACTCCGCACCCTCCGCATTTTCGATGGACTGTCTGCGCGCTACTGTTCCTCGCCACTACCGTCAACTACATCGACCGCCAGATCCTCGGCATCCTCGCCGCACCCCTGCAGTCCGAACTCGCCTGGTCCGAGGCCCAGTACGGCCTCATCGTCACCTCATTTCAGGTCGCCTACGCGATCGGCCTGATATGTTTCGGCCGCGTCATCGACATCGCCGGCACTCGCCTCGGCTACACACTCGCCATCGGCCTGTGGAGCCTCGCGGCCACGGCCCACGGCTTCGTGCGGTCTGCTGCCGGCTTCGCTGGCGCGCGGTTTGTCCTCGGACTTGGCCAGGCCGGCAACTTCCCTGCTGCCGTCAAAGCCGTCGGCGAATGGTTCGCTCCGAACGAACGCGCCTTCGCCGTCGGCCTGTTCAACAGCGGTTCCACCGTCGGCGCCATCATCACCCCGTTGCTCGTCCCCTGGATCGCCCTGCGTTACGGCTGGCAAACCGCGTTCATCGCCACCGGTCTTGCCGGACTGCTTTGGATCCCGCTGTGGCTTCTTCTCTACCGGCGCCCCAGTCCCATCGCACAGCCGTCCACAACATCCAGACAATCCGGCTGGCTCACGCTGCTCGCCTACCGTCAAACCTGGGCTCTGCTGATCGCCCGCCTCCTCACCGATCCCGTCTGGTGGTTTTATCTCTTCTGGGGGCCTAAGTTCCTCCAGTCGCGTTTCGGTCTCACGCTCGACCAGATCGGCCCGCCCCTGGTCGGCATCTACCTCATCAGCAATGCCGGCGGACTGTTCGGCGGCTGGCTGTCATCGTTCCTGCTCAAACGCGGCATGAGCGTCAACGCCTCGCGCAAACTCGCCATCCTCGCCTGCGCCCTGCTTGTGGTTCCCGTTTCGTTCAGTACTCTCCTGTCGAGCACTTGGGCCGCGGTGCTGGTGATCGGATTCGCCGCCGCCGGCCACCAGGGCTGGTCCTCCAACATGTTCGCCACCATCGCCGACATCTACCCGCCGCACGCAGTTGCCTCGGCCTCCGGACTCTCCGGCTTCGGCGGCGCAGTCGGCGGCATGGCTGCCGCCACGTTCGTCGGGCTGCTGCTTGAACATACCGCCAGCTATGCCATCCCGTTTGCCTACGCCGGCGTCTCCTACCTGCTCATCCTGCTCATCATCCACATCATGATTCCCCGCATCGCGCCCATCGAGGAGCCTCGTCATGCCTGAAAGCACCGCCTCCCGCCAGTCCCTTCTCACCGCCCTTGACCATCGCCCGCCAGCCCGCCTGCCAGTCGATTTTGGCGGCACGTTTGTCAGCGGCATCCATGTCAGTTGCGTCGCCGCGCTACGCCGCCACTACGGTCTTGGCCATGATCCGGTGCGCGTCATCGACCCCGGTCAGATGCTTGGCGAAATCACTGAGGATCTCAAACAGATCATCGGCGTCAGCACCGAAGCCGTCCGCGGCCGCATGACTCGCTACGGCTTCCCGCTGTCCGACTACAAACCCTGGCGCATGGACGACAGTCTGGAGATCCTCGTGCCAGGCGGTTTCAACGTCACCCGCGACGAAAACGGAGGCACACTCATCCACCCTTGCGGCGACATCACGCTGCCACCCAGCGCTCTGATGCCGCCCGGAGGCTACTTCTTCGACAGCCTCATCCGCCAGCAGCCCATCGACGAGGACCGGCTCGACCCGCGCGACAACCTCGAAGAGTTCACGCCCATCTCGGATGCCGATCTCGCCCATTTCGAGTCCATGGCCCGCGACGCCTCCGCCACCGGGCGCGCCGTCGTCGCCTCGTTCGGCGGCACTTCGTTCGGCGATATCGCGCTGGTGCCCGGCGCCGGCCTCGCGTTTCCCAAGGGCATCCGCGACGTCACCGAATGGTACGTCTCCACCCGCTCCCGCCGCTCTTACGTCCAACAGATCTTCGAGGGCCAGTGCGAGATCGCCCTGGCGAATCTCGAACGCATCGCCAGCCGCATCGGCGATCTGGTCGACGTCATCAACGTCTGCGGCACTGACTTCGGCACGCAGACCTCCTCGTTCTGTTCTGTCTCCACGTTCCAGGAACTTTGGATGCCCTACTATAAGCGCGTCAACGCCTGGGTCCACCGCAATACCAACTGGAAGACCTTCAAACACTCCTGCGGCGCCGTCTCGAAGTTCATCCCGTCCATGATCGAATGCGGCTTCGACATCCTCAACCCCGTTCAGTGCTCCGCCGCCGGCATGGACCCCGCGACGCTCAAACAGACCTTCGGGCGCGACATCGTCTTCTGGGGAGGCGGCGTCGACACCCAGCATACGCTGCCCTTCGGCACACCGGCGGAAGTGCGTGAACAGGTGCTGCGGCGCTGCGAAGCCTTCGCGCCCGGCGGCGGCTTCGTCTTCAACGCCGTCCACAACGTTCAGGCCGGAACCCCCGTGGATAACATCGTCGCCATGATCGACGCCGTCCATGAGTTCAACGGACGCACCATCGGCTGAAGAGCAACCCAATCACGCGCCTTGTCTACCAGAGCCGCAGTTTGAGATCGCCTGCTCCCGGAGCCCCGAATGGTCCCGCGCGTCTGCTGGCGCTGCTGTATGGCTTGCCGAAGTAATCAGCGTCGATCACCAGCGGCCGCCCGTCCGTGTCATCGTAGCCAAGTTCTGTAACCATCGTCTTGCCCAGCAAATCTGATGTGACGCGCGCCGCGGGCCGTGCCCCGGCCGCCGCATCGAGCGTCAGATGCAGATACACATGCCTGCCCGCTTCCTCCAACTTCAGCTTCGGCTCGGCCGTCTCCACCACCACCGCATCGGTCTCTTTCGAATACGGCCGCGCGCCGTTCAGATACACATTGCCCCCAGCTTGCGACGGGAACTTCCTCGCGTCGTAGACCCACAGCCCGTAGCCGCTTGCCTCCTGCGCTCCAGTTGGCTTCTGCGCGCCAGCCTCGGCGATGAAGATGTTGTTGTAGAAACGGTTGTCGCCGCCCGTGGTCAGCGTCACCCCGGCCAGCGCCGTCGTGTGCGCCCGGTGATAAGGCGTCCAGCGGTTCGGCTCCGGGCGGCTGACAATCCGCCCGCCGAACAGGTTGTGCGCATAGGCGCCGCCTTCCGACCAGTCGCGCAAACTCACCGGCGACAGGAACACGTTGTTGTCCACAACGAACGGACCGTGATTCACCTCGACGAACAAATCGTCCGTCGTGTTGTCGTACAGCAGGTTCGACGTGATCCGCGTGCCCTGCGCCATCCAGTCCATCCAAAGGCCGCGCCCGGCATTGTGGATGCGGTTGTTCGCAATCAGCACGTCGATCGCGCCATGCAGTTTGATCCCGCCCATCTCGGCGCCGGTGAACTGGCGCTTCGCCCACACGTTGTAGATGTGGTTCCCCGTAATCCTGCTGAACACCGCGCCAAGGCTGCCCGCGATACCCGCCTGCTCGCAATCGTGAATCGTGTTGTTGCGCACCACATGCGACCCGATGTGTTCGCGCGACCACCCGGCCTCCAGCGCCCGCAGGATCACCTCGTTGTAGTGTGTCGCGCCGTCCTTCTTCGGATTCCGGATCCAGACGTTATGCCCCGTCGCCCGCTCTTTGCCCAGCGTCACGCCCGAGCAGCGCGAATCGCTGATCGTGTTGTCTTCGATGATCCAGCCCTTGCTCCAGTGCGTCCCGATGAGTCCCGGCTGCTCGGCCGTCGGCGCCGCCCACTGTGTCGCTGCGTGACGCATACGGAAGCCCCGAATCGTGATGTAGTTCCGGCCCGGCGCGTCGGGGTAAAAACAACTGTCGCGGACCGTGATTTCAACCAACTCCTCGTTCGGACTCTTGCCGTGAAAGTTGGCGTAGATGTGTGTGCTGTTCCCATCTGACTCCGTGAGCCACGTCCACACCGATGCCTCGCGGTCCCGCGCATCCACATACGGCTGCGGATTCAACACGTCCTCCATCCGTTGAACCTCATAGAGCGCCTTGCCATTGATGTAGACCTCGCCCGTGTGATGCGGCCGCCCCTTGCTGGTGAACCAGTCTCCTTCGATCAGATCCCTATACGGGTTGTAATTGCCGAAGAACGAACTCGGCAGCGTCGCCTTCCACGCCGTCCCCTTGAACGGCTTCCAATCCTTCACAATCTCCGAGCCCTTGATCTCCACCACCTCGCCCGCGGCCGCGCGATAGGTGATGCGCCGCGCATCTGATTCGCCTCCCCGCGGCGGCGTGATCCGCTCGCGGTATGTGCCCGCGTGGACCGTCACCGTGTCGCCCGCCATCGCCACCCGCGCCGCTGCCGAGATCGTCCGGTACGGCCTGGCCGGAGATCCGTCGCCAGCGTCGTCCCCTTTCACCGAAACATGATATTCGGCGCCGTGTGTCGCGGGCATGATGAGCGAAGTCATCAGCAGCGCTGCGAATCTGATTCTCATTGAGTGTGTACCTCGAACCCTGGCTCGTACGATCCCCACTGGACCGGTCACGGCCTTTATATCCCGCCCGGCCCGCGCCTGCAAGCGCCAGCCGCCGCGCCCTGTCCGCAATCGTCCTTCGCACCCGCCCGCACCGCGTTGAGCGTTGCTTCCGGATGTGACATGCTTGGCTGTCGAAGCGAGGTCTGTCGCATGAACGTCAACAGGCGTGAATTCGTGAAATCCGGCGCCGCCCTCACCGCGGCGTCGCAAGCCCGCATCCTTGGAGCCAACGACAGGATCCGTATCGCCGGACTGGGCACTGGCGGCCGTTGCCGCTATCTGCTCAGCCTCGCCAACAAAATCGGCGGCTGTGAAATCATTGCTCTCTGCGACGTCTACACGCCCCGCCGCGCCGAAGCGCGAGAAAAACTCGCGCCGCAATCCCGCGAATACAGCGAATACCGGGAGGTTCTCGACCGTAAAGATATCGACGCCGTCGTCATCGGCTCGCCCGACCACTGGCACGTCCCCATGTCGATCGACGCCGTCCGCGCGGGCAAGGATGTCTATGTCGAAAAGCCCGTCAGCCACAAGCCAGACGAAGGCCCGCGCCTCATCCAGGCCGTCGAGCAATCGCGCCGCATCCTCCAGGTCGGCTACCAGCAGCGCAGTTGGGACATCTTTCAAATCGGCTGCGATCTCGTCCGCACCGGCAAACTCGGCAAGGTCACCATGGCCGAGTCCCACTGGTATCAGGACTACATCCGCAACTTCGGCCGCATGTCCGATGTCGACACATCGCAGCTCGACTGGAAGCGTTTCCTCGGCAATGCGAACGACCAGCCCTTCAACCAGCGCCGCTTCCTCCAATGGCGCTGGTACTGGGATTTCGGCGGCGGCGCCCTCACCGATCTCCACTCCCATTGGGGCGACGTCATCCATTGGTACATGCAGGAAGAGCGTCCCCTCGCCGCCACCGCCGTCGGCTCCAGCCAGTACCACAAATACTGGGACTGCCCCGACACCATCACCGCCGCCTGGCAGTATCCCACCTACAGCGCTTCTTATAACGGAACCCTCATCGGCCACCTCGAAGGCGGCACGCTCGTCTTCCGCGGCACCGATGCCATGTTGAAAATCACCCGTGAGGGACTCGCCCTCTACCCCGAAGGCGTTCTCCGCGCCGAACAGACCAGCTACCCCGAGCCCCTCGTCGCCGAGCGCGCCAAGGGCGACGGCACCCTCGACCACATGCGCAATTTCCTCGATTGCGTCCGCAGCCGCAAACAACCCAACTCCGATGTGCGCAGCGCCGTCGCTTCGGCGCAAGCCGCCCACATGGCCAACCAGGCCTTCCGCACCTCCTCGGTCGTGCGAGCCTGAGCACTCATGCCGCCCGCGCCGCCTGCCCGCTGCATATGCCTGCAGCCCTGACTTGATATATTTCTGGATGACTGGAGCTTCACCATGTCCTCACTCAATCGAAGAGAATTCGTCGGCGCCATGTCCGCCGCCTCGCTCAGCGCGAACGACACCGTCAACCTTGCCGTCATCGGACTCGGCGGCCGCGGCCGCGACCATGTCAACGTATTCGGATCCCTGCCCGGTACGCGCATCGCCGCCATCTGCGACGTGAACCAGGAAGCGCAGGAACGCGCCGTCGCCCAGGTCGAAAAGCTCCAGGGCCACAAGCCCAAGGTCTATGCCGACATGCGCCGCCTCTACGATGACAAGGACATCCAGGCCGTCACTGTCGCCACGCCCAACCACTGGCACGCCCTCGCCGCCATCTGGGCCTGCCAGGCCGGCAAGGACGTCTACCTCGAAAAACCCGCCTGCCACAACCCCTTCGAAGGCGCGCAACTCATCGCCGCCGCCGCCCGCTACGGCCGCATCGTCCAGGTCGGCTCACAAAGCCGCAGCCTCCAATTCAAGATCCGCGCCATGGAACTTCTGCGCCAGGGCGTCATCGGCAAGCTCTATCTCGCCAAGGGCCTCTGCTACAAGCGCCGCCAGTCCATCGGCCGCACCCCCGACACTCCCGTCCCCCCTGGAATCGACTGGGATCAGTTCCTCGGACCCGCCCAGTTGAAGCCCTTCAGCATGAACAAATTCAAGTACAACTGGCACTGGTTCTGGGACACCGGTAACGGCGACATCGGCAACCAGGGCGTCCATGAAATGGACATCGCCGCCTGGGGCCTCGGCAAAACCACCCTGCCTTCCACCGTCGTCTCCACCGGCGGCAAGTTCTGCTACGACGACGACCAGCAAACCCCCAACACCCAGTCCGCTGTCTTCGACTACGGCGATGCCCAACTCGTCTTCGAAGTCCGCGGCCTGCTCACCGGCGGCGAAGACGGCGTCCCCTCGCGCGGCGGCCACGCCATCGGCAACATCTTCTATGGCAGCGACGGCTTCATGGGCGTCGATCTCAACGGCTTCCGCGTCTACAAGGGCGAGAAGCATGAACTGGTCATGGACGAGAAGTTTACCGAGAAATCGCAGTGGGATCCCTCTCCACACATGGCCAACTTCGTCGCCGCCGTCCGCGCCCGCAACGCCTCCGGGCTCAACGCACCGCCAGCCATAGGTGTCCTGGCCGCCAACCTCTGCCACTACGCCAACATCAGCTACCGCACCGGCCGCAAACTCACCCTCGGTGCCAACGGCTCAATCCAGGGCGACGCTGAAGCCAGTCGCCTGCTCACGCGCGACTATCGCGCCCCATACGTCGTGCCCCGCATCGGATAAGGCCTCAACGTTTGTAGCCGATCTTGCGCAACAGCGAGTGGCGCCACTCAATGTCCTCGGCGCCTTCCACGCCTTTCGGCGCGAAGCCGTCGATCACGCCCATCACGCCGCGCCCCTGCGCCGTCTCGGCGATGACAACCTCTACCGGATTCGCCGTAGCGCAAAACAGCCCGACGACTTCCGGAACATCCTTGATCCGCGTCAACACGTTGATCGGATAGCCATCCTTCATGCACACCACGAAGGTGTGCCCGGCCGCCACCGCCTGCGCGTTCTTCACCGCCAGCGCCTTCAACTCATCGTCGTTGCCGTCCGCGCGGATCAGGCACACCCCCGACGCCTCGCAAAACGCCACGCCAAACTTCAGCTGCGGCACGGTGTTCACAATCGCCTCGTAAACATCCTCCACCGTCTTGATGAAATGCGACTGCCCCAAAATAATATTGCCATTCTCCGGAATCTCAAGTGCTACGGTTTTCAGTTCCATCGACCACCCATCCTAGCAGGCTGCCGCCAGTCCTCAGTCACAGCCCAGCGCGAACCGCATCGCCGCGCAAACCTCCGCCAGCCGTCCCGGCGAAATCGACGCCACCCGCCGCCCGATGCGCTCCTGCGAGACCGTGATCACATTGTGCAGGTTCACAGCGCATGGCTTCCTCATCCCGTCCTGCTCGCTCAACGCCACCTCCGACGGGACGCCGCGAATCGTCGACGTGATCGGGGCGATCGTGGCTGTGCCAAGGTAGCCGAGCGCACTCTGCCTGGTGAGAATCAGAACCGGCCGCGGCTTATCCGGCTTGGGAGAGGCGTACAGACGGATCTCGCCCCGGTTCAGCGTCTTCCCGATCACCTTTCTGGCCACACGGCCTCCCGCTCCCACTGGGCTGTTTCCTCCGTGGCTGCGCTGGACGCATAGCCCCGGCGGTCGCGCTCCTCAGCCTCCAGCGTCGCAAGCTGCCGCAAGTGCGCCCGCACCGCGTCCCGAAAGAACGCCGACCGGTTCCGCTTCAATCGCTTCGCCGCACGGTCGGCGGCCTTTAGCAAATCCGGCTCAAGCACCACTTGGATTGTCGTCAACTGTGGCATTTGTTCAACAGTTTACTCCACAACGTAATCCACAGCCATCCTCTCCTGATCATTCCGCCCTCATCCCGCCCAATCCTCTTTCCCGCTGCGCCCGGACGCTATACTACCAGCGTGAGCAGGCCCAATCCCGCTTGGGACAAAGCAATCGTCGAGCGGCTGGAAGCGCAGCCCAAAGGCCGCGCCACGGCCCGCCATCTCATCAAGGAACTCCGCATCCGCGGCGAAGACCGCCAGCGCTTCGAGGACGCCCTCGACGTCCTCGCGCGCCGTGGCGCCCTCATCGAAATCCGCGGCCAATACGTCCTGCCCTCCCGCACCAGCGAATACGCTATCGGCCGCCTCACCATGCACCGCGACGGCTACGGCTTCGTCATCCCCACCGCCCCCGTCCCCGGCGTCAAGGGCGACATCTTCATCCCGCCCGACCCCTCCATGAGCGCCATGCACGGCGACCGCGTCCTCGCCCGCATCGCCCGCGTCCTGCCCGATGGCAAGGCCGAAGGCTCAATCGAGCGCATCCTCCGCCGCGCCCATCCCACCGTCGTCGGCGAATTCAAAATCGGCCGCAAGTTCAACTACGTCATCCCGCAGGAATCGCGCATCCAGCACACCATCGTCATCCCCGATGGCCTCGAATTCCCCGGCGCCGCCGCCAACCCCGATCGCATCGGCGCTCCCCTGCCCAAGCTCCACTCCATCGAAGATCTCGACGGCCAGATCGTCAACGTCGAACTGCTCGACTTTCCAGACCGCGGCGAAGACGCCGTTGGCCGCGTCGTCGAGATCCTCGGCCATCCGGACGACTTCGGCGTCGATGTCGAAATCACCATCCGCAAGCACCACCTGCCCAACCGCTTCCCAGCCGAAGCCCTCGCCGAAGCCCAGGCCATCGCCGAAACCATCCCCGAATCCGAAATCGCCCGCCGCCGCGACTTCCGCCACCTCGATTGCGTCACCATCGACGGCGAAACCGCCCGCGACTTCGACGACGCCGTCTGGATCGACCGCACCCCCGATGGCAACTACATCCTCCACGTCCACATCGCCGACGTCAGCCACTACGTCCGCCCCGGCTCGGCCATCGACAATGAAGCCCTCATCCGCGGCACCAGCGTCTACTTCCCCGACCGCGCCGTGCCCATGCTCCCGCTCGAACTCTCCACAGGCATCTGCTCGCTCCGTCCCCAGGTCGACCGCCTCGTCATGTCGGCCCTTCTCGAAATCGATCATCAGGGCCAGATAGTCCGCCAGGATTTCTGCCGCGGCGTCATCCGCAGCGCCGAACGCATGACCTACACCGGCGTCTTCTCCATCCTCGAAGGCGACCCCGCCCTGCGCGCCCGCTACGCCCCGCTCGTCTCGCGCTTCGAACTCATGCGCGACCTCGCCCTCATCCTCCAGCGCAAGCGCAACAAACGCGGATCCATCGACTTCGACCTCCCCGAACCCTTCATCGTCTTCGACGAGAACGGCATGATGACCTCCATCGACCGCGCCCCCCGCAACATCGCCCATCGCCTCATCGAGGAGTTCATGCTCGCTGCCAACGAGGCCGTCAGCGCCCACCTCGAAGCCTCTCTGCCCCAATCCATCTTCCGCGTCCACGAAGTCCCCGACCCTCAAAAGGTGATGGACTTCGAAGACCTCGCCGCCCGCTTCGGCTACTCCCTCGGCTTCGGCGCCGTCCCCGTCAGACGCTTCCCCGTCGTCACCCGCACCTCCGACGGCCGCAAACTCCGCCGCGACATCGTCCGCGCCGACGAGCGCATGAAGGTCAGCTCGCGCATGTACCAGAAACTCGTCGCCAAACTCGAAGGCAAGCCCGAAGAACGCATCTTGAACTACCTCATGCTGCGCTCGCTCAAACAGGCCCGCTACTCCGCCGAAAACCTCGGCCACTTCGCCCTCGCCGCCACCAGCTATACCCACTTCACCTCGCCCATCCGCCGCTACCCCGATCTCATCGTCCACCGCCTGCTCGGCGCGCTGCTCGACCGCCAGCCGCCTGAAGTCGCCGACCTCGACGGCCTCGCCCGCATGTGCTCTGAAACCGAGCGCCGCGCCGCCGAAGCCGAACGCGAACTCCTCGAATGGAAACGCGTCAAGTTCATGACCGACCGCATCGGCGACGAGTTCGATTCGCTCGTCATCTCCACCACCCGCTTCGGATTCTTCGTCGAACTCAACGACCTCTTCGTCGAAGGACTCGTCCCCATCGACTCGCTGCCCGGCGAACGCTGGAACTATCTCGATAACACCCGCCGCATCACCGGCGAACGCACCCGCCGCGAAATCTCCATCGGCGACCAACTCCGCGTCCGCCTCGATCACATCGACGCCATGGAGAAGCGCATGGTCTTTTCGCTCGCCGGCCCCTGGGCCTGCGAATCCGGCCGCAAACGCCCTCAGGCCCGCTTCAAGCGCCGCTGAGCGTCTTCCCGCACTGCGCGCAAAACTCGGCCCCCTTCAGGTCCAGCCGCTCCACCCTGTGCGACGAAACCATCACACACTGCCAGTCGTCGCAATGCCCCAACCCGCGCGTGTGGCCGATCTCATGCACCGCTTCTTTCAACAGCCGCACCCGCAACTTCTCCGCGTCCGCCGGCAGTCCGTAAAACTCCTCCCGCAGCCTCGCCACCGAAACCACAGCCGCCTTACCTGGGTACTGCGCCTCGCCGAACACAAACGTCAGCACCGGCACAAACAGGTCCGCCTCGGTCACGCCAAGCACGATGTCGCCTTCCGTGACCTCCACCTCCGCCAACTTCGCCAGGATCGCCGTCGAATACGTTTGCCCCCGGTACGTATCGAAGGCGAAGCCTGAATCGAATTCATCCACATGAACCCGGCACTGCATCTGCAACCGAGCCGCCAGATCCGCCGACAACCGGTCCAGCAGGTTCAGGTCGATATGCGGTGGCGAAACCGGCAGGATGTGGATCGTCGCCGCCACGTTCGTTTGACCATTACCTCACGCGCCGCGGATCCTGCAGTTCGTAGCGTTTGATCTTGTTGTACAGCGTCGTCCTGTCGATATCCAGCACCCTCGCCGCATGCGACAGGTTCCAACTTGTTTCAATCAAAACCCGCTCGATATGTGACCTCTCGATATCTTCCAGCCGCCGCCCCCCAAGCTGCGTCGCCTTCAGTGTCTGGAACGGAAAATCATCCGGCTCCAGCTCCGGCGTCCGGCTGATCAGCATCGCCCTCTCGATCGAATTTTCAAGCTCCCTCACATTGCCCGGCCACTGATATTCCATCAGCGCGTCCAGCGCACTGGCCGACAGCCGCTGCGGCTGCCGGTTCATCTGATTCGACAGCTTCGTGATGAAATGCGACGCCAGCAGTGGAATGTCCTCCCGCCTCGCTCTCAACGGCGGCAGATCGATGGTGAACACGTTCAACCGGTAGTAAAGATCCGGCCTGAACCGTCCCTCTTCCACCTGTTTCTCCAGCCGCTTGTTGGTCGCCGCCACGGCTCTGAAATCCACCTTCACCGGGTGCGAATCGCCCACTCTCACAATCTCTTTTTCCTGCAGCACCCGCAGCAGATCGGTCTGCGTCCGCAGGCTGATGTCGCTGATCTCGTCCAGGAAAACCGTGCCGCCCTCGGCCACCTCGAACTTGCCCTTCTTCCTCGCCTGCGCACCGGTGAACGCGCCCTTCTCATGCCCGAACAGCTCGCTCTCCAGCAGCGTCTCGGTCAGCGCTCCGCAATGGATCACCACCATCGGATTGAACCGCCGCGGACTCGCCGCATGGATCGCCCTCGCGACAATCTCTTTCCCCGTCCCGCTTTCGCCCGTGATCAGCACCGTCGCATCGGTTGGCGCCACGGTTTCCACAAGCTCGATCACCCGTTTCATCTGTGGGCTCTGTCCGATCAGCGATGTCTCCGGGAAGATCTGCTGCAAGTTCTCCTTCAGCCGCACCACCTCGCCTTCGGCCCTCTTGTGCGCAATCGCGTTCGAGATCAGGTGCACCAGTTCGTCGGGATCAAACGGCTTGGTGATGTAGTCATACGCGCCGTTTTTCAGCGCCTTCACCGCCGTCTCCACCGACGCAAATCCCGTCATGATCACCACCGGCATCTCCGGCGCTATCTCGTGCATCCGCGCTTGCAGTTCGATCCCGTCCACGCCCGGCATCTTGATGTCCAGCAGCGCCAGGTCAAACCGGTCGTGCGACATCTTCTCCAGCGCCACGTGCGCCCCGGGGCAGACCTCGGTCTGAAATCCTTCGCTGTCAAACCACTTGCCCAACGAATCCCTGACAACCGGATCGTCGTCCACGATCAGAATATGGCCGCGTGTCATTGCGCTGTTCCTCCGCTGAAGTCGGCCGCCGAGGTCGCCAGATCCGCCGGCGCCTCCAACGGCAGTTGGATGATGAACTCCGCCCCTTTGCTCGCGTCGGGGTTCAATGTCAGCGATCCCCCGTGCCGGTCGATGATCGCTCTCGCCACCGCCAACCCCAACCCCGTCCCATGCTGATCTTCCTTCGTCGTGAAGAATGGCTCGAAGATCGCCTCCCGCAACCCCGCTGGCACTCCCGGACCGCTATCGGTCACCGTGATCTTCACGCCCTGCTCATCCGGCAGCGCCGCCGTCGTCACCTTCACCATCCCGCCTTCCCCTATCGCTTCCGATGCGTTGGCCAGCAGCACCACCATCACCTGCTGGATCTGCGCCGGATCGGCCAGGATCACCGGCAACCCCGGATCCAACTCCTTAATCAACTCGATCCTCGACAACTGCAACTTATGCAGCAGCAGCGCGCACGAGCGCTCCACAATCACATTCACTTCAGTCGGCGCCCGCTCCGGCGCCTTCTGCCGCGAAAACGCCAGCAGCGTCTTCATCAGGTCCCCACACCGCCGGCTCTCGCGCTCGATGATCCGCAAATGCTCCTTCACACGCTCTCGCCGCGCCTCGTCTCCCTCGAACTGGTCTAGGTCCTTCAAACACAGCCGCGCATACGTCAACATCCCGAACAGCGGATTGTTCACCTCATGCGCCACCGTCGCCGCCAGCCGCCCCAGCGACGCCATCTTTTCATTGGTAACCAATCCCCTGTGCGCCTTTTCCAACTCCGAAGACTTCTGCTGGACCCTCGCCTCCAACGTGTCGTTCCAGCGCCGCAGTTCTTCCTGCGCCGCGTTGATCTCGTGCGCCATCGCGTCAAATTCCGTCGCCAGCACTCCGAACTCGTCCTTGCTCCCCGCGTTCAGTCGGTGCTCTAGATCCCCGCCCTTCACCCTCTCAATCGCCCTTAGCAGCAGCCTCACCGGCTTGTGGACCACCCTGAAGACAAACATCACGCTCAACACACATGCCAGCAGCGCCGCCCCGGCAGTGAACGAAATCATTTGCAGCCTGTGCTCCTCGAGTTGCGCGTCCACCGCGTCCAGCGCCAGATGCGCGTCAATCACCCCCAATATTCGCCGAGACTCAGGATGCGCATGACACGCCGCGTTGCTGCACTCCGGCGCGTTCTCGATCGGTCGGATCACCGCCAGGTTCCGCCGCCCCTGCTCGTCCCTGAAGATCCGGGCGCGGTCCTTGCGATGGAGCTTGGTTAGCGGCTTGGACGATGAATGGCAGGCATAGCAGGCCTCAGCGCTCTTGTCGATCAGCGTGCCTACCTCCGCGCCTAACGTCGAGTGCTGGATCAGCCCCTCTTCGTTCACGATTCTCACGCGCCGGATTCCAGGCTCCCGCCCGAAGTCCTGAATCAGCGTGTAGAGCGCACCCCGGTCATTATGCAGCATCGCCCGGTAGGCCGACGAGTGCACGACATCAGCCACCCGGTCGGCGCTTAAGCCCACCAACGTCTCCAGGTGCTTCTGCTCGAGGTCCAGCTGAAAGTAGCCGAAGAAAAGAAATCCTAGCAGGACCACAGAAACCAGGGATACCGCCAGCTTGACGGCAATGCCGAATCGCGGTAGCGGGGTCGCCGAGGTCTTGTCCGGCATGGGGGTCAATCCCCCGTTGCGTTCACCGACGCCAGTTCACCCCGGCTTCCGTTGGCCGCCGCCGGAACTTCGTGCTCGGCCGCCTCAAACACCGGCAGGTTCTTGGCCGCCAGCCTGAAGATCGCGAAACCGCCGGCGATGATCGAAAACGTCACCGCAACCTCGGTCCACTTCGGAATGTAGGTCACCCCCGATGACGCTTCCATCCCCGTCAGGCTGATGTTCAGCCGGTTGGTGACAAAGCCCAGCAGGAACATGACAACAGTGATGTACAGCCCAGTCGGGTTCTGCCTCGTCTTTTCGCGATACAGCAGCAGCGCCGGTACGATGAACAGCGCCATCTCCAGCATAAACAGCTTGCTCTCCCAGCCCGGCTGCTCCAGATACACCCAGGCGTGGCGCTGCGTCACGTCAAACAGTCGCATCACCACATACAGCGACAACACCACCGCCAGCATCCGGCTCAACTTCTGGATCAACGGCCACTCAAGCTGCCGTCCGAACGCCTTTGAACTGTGCCAAGATTCGAAAATCGTCATACCCAACCCGACGGCGATTGCCGAAATGTAGAACAACAACGGCATCAGCGGACTGTACCAAAGCGGGTGCAACTTGCCCTTCATGATCAGGTACAAGCTGCCCAGCGAACTCTGGTGCAGCGTCGACAAGATGACTCCTGCGATGATGATCAGCGGCATCACTCCCTTCAGGATCTTGTGAGCCTTGGTTAGCTTAAATCGCTCAAGCACCAGCGGAAAGAACTCGAGAAACAGCACCGTGGTGTACAGCGTCACGCACCAGCCCACCTCGAACATCACCGACCGCGGATTCCACATGATCAGCGGGTGCCAGATCCGCCACGGCCGCCCAAGGTCGAACATCAGCGCGACCACGACAAGCGAGTAGCCCAGAAACGCCGTCAGAATCGCCGGCCTCACTACGGGCTTGTACTCACGCAGGTTGAAGATATGCACAATCGCGGCCAGCGTGAATCCGCCCGCCGCGAGCCCCACCCCGCAAAGGATGTCGAAACCAATCCATATGCCCCACGGAAACTCGTCGCTCAAATTCGACGACCCCGCCAGCCCCTGCGTCACGCGGATATAGGTCGCCGCCAACCCAGACATCATGATCACCGCGAACACAACCCGCCAGAAAGTGATCTTGGGCATCGTCAGCTTCATCACTTCACCCCCTCGCGGCCTTCGCCTTCGGCCCGCGCCACTTCTTCCTTGCGGTTGTTCAACCAGTAGATGCCCCCCATGAGCACCGAGCCCGATACAACGATGTTCGGGATGTGCTGCAACGCCGCCCACGTCGTCTGCGGCAGGTTCTCCTTTGGAATCGACTTGCTGAAACCAATCTGGTCGAACGGCACCGCCGACAGGATCAACACCGACGTGCCGCCCACCTCTTCTATCCCGTAGATCGCCGGATAGTAGCTGTCAGGGCTCTCCTTCATCCGCTCCCTCGCCTTGGCGATCAACTCATCACGGTCGCCCGTGATCGTCGCCTCGGTCGGGCAGATTTCGCTGCATCGGGTCGGCTCCTTCAGCCGGTCCGAACACATGTCGCACTTGGCCACCTTCGGCTCAAGAATCTCGCTCCATGTATACGTGGGCACCTGAAACGGACACGCCGTCATGCAGTACCGGCATCCCATACAACGGTCTTCCAGATAAACGACCGGCCCGGCCTCGGTCTTCTGAAGCGCCGCTACCGGGCAAACAGAAGCACAGGCCGGGTCGATGCAATGCATGCACAGCTTTCTCGAGAAGCGCTCACCGTGGGTGCGAACCGCGGTAATCTTGTGCGCCGAGGTCTTCTCTTCAGCCGCAATCTTCTCGGTGTAGGGGAGCTTCCATCGCTCCGAACACGTTTCCTCACACTGACGGCAACCTACACAAAGTACGCTGTCATACAGTATCGCTCGCGCCATTAGAACCTCCGGACTAGTTACAGTCTAGCCCGAACTGTAGGATTCTTACCAGACTAAAAGGTCTGAAGTGATGAATTTTTCATCAGCTGAGGAAGAACTCGCGTCCAGCCTCGCTCCAGGTCTTCGCGTCCATCGCCAGCGCGGGTTCCTTCACCGGCTCGCCGCCATCGGCTGCCGTCGCACCGGCCAGTTGCGACTGCATCGCGAAGAAGCGGTCCGCAGTCTCTCTCATCCAATTGGCCACCAGGCTCGTCGGCAGCAGGTTGCGGGCCGGGCTCTCGTCGTCGGGAGCAAACACAGTCATCAGCCAGCCTTCGCCGTAGGGATCTTCGCGCAGCAGCGACGGCTTGTCGGCGATCTTCGCGTTGATCTCAACCACTTCGCCTTCCACCGGCGACACGATCTCAACCTTCTCGCCATTGCGGTGCAGCGTCACAACCTTCTGCCCTTGGCGCACCCACTGGCCGGCCTTTGGCAGTTCAATCTTGTCCACGCCCGCGCTGAAGGCCGCTGCGAATGCGTCCATGCCCACACGGTTCACGTTCTTGCGCTCGCGCTCAAGCCACGTGTGGCCGGGGTGATAACGAAGGTGTCCGGGGATCGCATAGCCGCCAGCCACTTCAACGTCTGCCGCGATGGGTTCGGTTACGGGCTCCTGGGTGGCCACGGCGGCCTTGCCCCTGTTCATAACGAGGTCGGCGATGATGAATGCCGCGAAGGTGATGATTACGAATAGGACGGTCATGTGAGGTTCTCTGCTTTCTGCAGGCTCTGTTGCCTGCACCCTCCTTAGTGCAACCGTCGTGCCAAACTCAGAAACGGGGATAAGCTTCTTGGAATCAACAAGATCGAGAGAAATCAATTTTTCTCTCAGTGTAGAAAATTTCAACGCTCACTGCCGAGGAGATCCACAAAATCACCGTATCATGCTGAAACAATTGATAAAAATGGGATGTTGAAAAATCCAAGAGCAAGTGTCGAAGAAAACCGCAGGTTTAGGCTCGCCGCAGCACGAAATCCACCTCAAACATCTCGTACACCGTCTTGGCCATCCCTACTCTTTCGTACGTCGCCTGTGCCCGCCCGTTTTCATGCTCCACATACAGCCTCAATCCCACCACCCCGGAGTTCGTTTGGGCAAGCCCCTCCACGTTCCTGTACAACGCCGCAAACACGCCCTGCCCCCTGAATTCCTTCTCCACATACACACTCTGGATCCACCAGAAATCCCCGTTCCGCCAATCCGACCACTCATAGGTCACCATCATCATCCCGGCCCGCCTACCGTCCACCTCGGCGACATAATACACCCCGCGCGCCGGCCTCTCGAAAACCGCATGCACCCCGTCCCGGAGCCGGTCCAGGTCCAGAGAAATCCCCTCTGTCTCCAGCGCCATTGCGGCGTTGCCCCGCACCAGGAACTCAGCATCGGCCGGCGTCGCCACGCGAACTGTGATCTCAGACATCCTTTTAAGGATATCTCTCGCGCCCTCAAGAGATCCTGCGCAGTTTCGTCACCCGCCCCACCTCCACCCATTCCACGACAAAAATATTGCCCTCCCCGTCAAAGCACGCCGAATGCGGGCAAACGAACTTGCCCGCCACAAACTCCGCCCTCGCCTTCCGCCTCATCTGCCCCCACGTCCCCGACCCATCCTCGCCCAGTTGCGCCAGCACCCTGTCGCGGGCATCCATCAGCGTCACCCGCGCCTCCAGGTCCGGCACAAGCAGCAACCCCTTGCGCTGGTCGAAGTGGCACGGCATCTTCACGTCGCCCTCGGCCGAAAACCTCAGGTGCTTGCCGTCGAGCGAGAAGTACTGGAATCGCCGGTTCCCGCGGTCGGCCACCAGCAGCACCGGCTCCTTGCCCCGCCTGTCCAGGGCGATCCCATGCGGCTGATTCAGTTTCCCGGCCTCTTTGCCCTTGCCCCCAAACGTGCGGATGAAATTGCCCTTCGCATCGTACTGGTTGATGAAGCTCGACCCATACCCGTCGCCCACATAGATATCCCCATTCGGCCCGATCGCCAGGTTCGTCGGGCTGTATTTCACCGCCGCCTTGCCCTCCCCTTCCAGCCTGTATCCAGCCGACTCCTTCGGATAGCCGAGCGTGAACACCTCTTCGCCCTTCAGCGTCATCTTCACCACCACCGCCCGCTGCGTGTCGCACAGGTAAAGGAACTCCTGCTTGCCCTCCCGCTGAATATGCAGCCCGTGCGCCCCGCCCTTGAACTCCCGGCCCCAACTGCGCACAAACCGCCCCTTCGCGTCGAATACCACCACCGTATCCTCGCCTGCCGACGTCGCATGCACCGTATGGTGGACATAAACATGCCCCTGCCGATCCACGCACACCCCATGCGTGTTGCCGTAGCTGATCGTCCGCGGCAACTCGCCCCAGTCGTGGATCACCTCATAAAGGTGCTCGCCCGCGCCGGTCACCGGCCGTTTCTGTCCAGATCTATCGGCCGCGCCAACAATCGCCGGCGCCAGCGCACAGAATGCACGTCGAGTGGTCAAGCTCATCCCAGGGCTCTCCTCTGATTTCTGTCGAGTATACCAAGGACCGCCTCACCCAGGCTGCATCGGCTAGCCTGCATTTCTCACCACGCCCGAAGCGCGGCGCAGTGGGAAGTGTGTGGACACGAGGCGCGCGACCGAGGCGCGCGGAGGCGTACTTTAACAGTACGTCGAGCACGACGACCGAGCGCAACGACGTAGACGCGCGCTCACCGCAAGCCACGCCGGGTGCTGGTGAGAAACTCAGGCTAGATCCGCGTCCGGAAGTACTCCACCGTCCTGCGCAGCCCCGTCTCCAGATCCACCTTCGGCTCCCAGCCCAACACCTCGCGCGCCCTCGTGATATCCGGCTGCCGGCGCTTCGGATCGTCCTCCGGCAACGGCTCGAACACAATCCCCGCCGTCGTCCCCGTCAACTGTTCGATCGCCCTGGCAAACTCCAGCACCGTCATCTCCACCGGATTCCCAATGTTCACCGGCTCCGCATACCCCGACTCCGCCAGCCGCACAATCCCGTCCACCAGGTCGCTGACATAGCAAAAACTCCGCGTCTGCAACCCGTCCCCAAACACCGTAATCGGCTCTCCCCTCAGAGCACTCCCCATGAACGACGGCACCACCCGCCCGTCATCCAGCTTCATTCTCGGTCCAAACGTGTTGAAGATCCGCACAATCGATGTCTTCACCCCATGCGCCCTGCGATACGCCATCGTCATCGCCTCGGCAAACCTCTTCGCCTCGTCGTAACACGACCGCGGCCCGTTCGGATTCACGTTGCCCCAATACGTCTCTCTCTGCGGATGCTCCAGCGGATCCCCATAACACTCCGACGTCGACGCCAGCAGAAACCCCGCCCCACACCCCTTCGCATACTCCAGCAGATTCCGTGTCCCCTCGCTGCCCACCCGCAACGTCTCCACCGGATGCTCCAGATAATCCTTCGGACTCGCCGGCGATGCCAAGTTCATCACATAGTCCACCCGCTCGTCCACCGCCAGCGGCTCGCAAACATCCGCCTCGACAAAACGAAACGCCGGCGCCGCCCTCAAATGCGCCAAATTCTCCATTGATCCTGTGATCAACGAATCCACCCCAATCACGCTATGCCCCTCACCCAACAGGCGATCCGTCAAATGTGACCCAATGAAACCAGCCGCGCCGGCGAGAAGTATCCGCAATGTCCCTCGTTTCTTAAGATATTGTAATCCAACCGCATGATAAAGTGATTGTCGGCTGACTTCAACATGGACAGGTCCCCCCTCGAAATCGCTCTGTTCGCCACCGCTTGCACCGCCTCGCTGGCGCTGTTTCTCAAGCGTTTCCTCGTCGTCCTGAGGACCATCCGCGCCTCCAAACTCGACCCCGGCTTCAGCCTCCATCCCCTCGCCCCCCGTCTCAAGCGCCTGTTCGGCGAAGTCCTGCTGCAAGCCAAGGTCATCCGCCACCGTCCGCTGCCCGGCATCGCCCATGCCTTCGTTTTCTGGGGCTTCCTGGCCTTCGCCCTGGTCACCCTCCGCCACTTCGCCGCCGGCTTCGGACTCGCCCTTCCACACGCCGGCGCCGTCTATTCCGCCATCGCCTTTGTCTTCGCCCTGCTGGTCGCGGTCTCCATCCTCGGTCTTGCCCTGCGCCGCTTCATCGCCCGCCCCAAGTGGCTCGGCGAGCATCTCTCCTGGGAGTCCGGCTTCATCGCCCTGCTCATCTTCCTGTTGATGGCCACCTACATCGCCGAATACCTCATTCATCCCGATCCCGCCTCGCTCTCCGGCCGTCTTCTCTGGTGGACCCACTCGCTCGCCCTGCTCGTCTTTCTCCCCATCATCCCCCATACCAAGCACCTCCACCTGATCTTGAGCCCGGCCTCGGTCTTCCTCACACGAGGCGGCTTCTCCCGCATCCCCCCGCTTGAAGGCGACGACGATTTTGGACTCGACACAGGCAAGGACATCACCCGCCTGGCCGCCCTCCATGCCTATTCCTGCGTCGAATGCGGACGCTGCCAGCAGCACTGTCCCGCCGCCCTCACCGGCAAACTGCTCAACCCTAAGGAAATCGCCCTCGGCTTTCGCCACTACCTCAATGAACACGGCCCCGGCGCCGAAGCCCCCCTTCTCGGCGTCCATCTCAGTGAAGAAGCCGTCTTCCAATGCACCACCTGCGGCGCCTGCGAATCCCAGTGCCCGGTCGGCGTCGAGCACCTGCCGCTCATCGTCGGCCTGCGCCGCGGCGCCGTCAACACAGGCAAATGGGAAGACTCGCACGGCGGCGAACTCTTCCTCCGCCTTGAACGCAACGGAAACCCGCTCGGCCTGTCCTCCATCGAACGCGACAAATTCATCAGGGCCCACTCGCTGCCCCTGTTCGACGGCTCCCAGCACTACTGCCTCTGGCTCGGCTGCATGGGCTCATTCGACCCTCGCGGCCGCCAGACCGTCCTCGCCCTGAGCCGCGTCATGGACCACCTGGGCGTCACCTACGGCGTCCTCAAGAAAGAGAAATGCACCGGCGACTCCGCCCGCCGCCTCGGCAACGATCTCGCCTTTCAATCGCTCGCCGAATTCAACATCGGCCAGCTCGCCTCCGCCAGAGCCTCGAAGCTCATCTCCATCTGCCCGCACTGCGTCCGCACCATCGGCGAAGACTGGCGCGAGTTCGGCGCCGAATTCGAAATCGAACACCACTCCGTCTTCCTCGCCCGCAATCTGAAAAAGCTGCCCCCGGCCCAGGGCCAATCCTCCACCGTCTTCCACGACCCCTGTTACCTCGGCCGCTATCAAGGCATTTACGACGCTCCCCGCTCCGTGGCATCACCGGCCGGGCAACTCATCGAACCGTCCCGCACCCGCGAGACCTCGTTCTGTTGCGGCGCCGGCGGCGGGCTCGTTTTCCTCGGCGAAGAGAAGGGCGCCCGCATCAGCCATGAACGCGCCGGCGAACTGCTGGGCACTGGCGCTGAAACCATCGCCGCCGCCTGCCCGTTCTGCCACACCATGCTTGGCGACGCCATTGAAGCCCTTGAACCGGGCCGGTCCAGTCAACTCAAGGACATCGCCGAAATCGCCGCCGCCCGCCTAGGGCCAACGTCGCCTTAGGCCCTCGGGCATCGGCTCCTTCGCCGAGGTGAGCCGCGACACGTTGGGCGCGGTGATGTGGCCCAACTCTTCAGGCAGCTTCACGCCATGGCGTTGGATCTCGAAGACGAAGCGGTGGAAATCGGTATGACGCGGCGTGTGCACCACGCTGGTCCTGCCGTCCTTCGATCGAATCCGCAACGTTTGCGTCGGGAACCGGCCTTTACGCAACGGCAGGCCGAATTCCGTCGACTGTTCGATTCTGCCTAAATCGCTCCACTCAAGCAGGCGCTTGCCAGTCCCGTGGCGCTGGGTCAACCCGCGTTGATCCAGCAGAATCGACTTCGGCCACGCCGCCGCCGCCGCCGCGATGATAATCAATGACAGCAGAATGTTGATCGCCCGCCCCAGCGGGCCTCCAGTGAACGCCGCCCAGACAATCAGGAGCATGCACACGATAATGGTGCAACCCAGGAACGACTTCGATCCACCCGATCCAAGGAAGTGCAAGCCCTCTGGATTGTGCTTGTCCCTGTATGACGCCACGCGCCTATTGTGACACCGACTTGGGCCCTCCGATACCACTGCCATAATCCCGGGCCCTCGATAAGGGCCGGATACCACCGGGGCCAGACAGCCGAAGGCCCGCGTAGAAGGACGAGCCTTCTGGCCTGTCCACATGCCTTCTTGGGCAACTCGTCTTCCGGGCCCTTCGTTTCGCTAACTCCACCCCCACACTTCGTTTCGCCCCCACAACAGAACCACGGCACTCGGCGAGCCTCGCCGCGTCTGCGCGAAGTCAATCCGCCCTCCTGACTTCGTTTCGGCGCCCCGCCCAGAAGTTGCCAGCGAGGCAGCCAGCCGAAGTCCGGGGGACCGCCCTATCCATTCCTTTGACAGACCAAGGCCAATGCCGGTGGGCTCGGTCAGCGGCCGGTTTGCCAGCGCAGAACGATGGAGCGCGTGAAGGTGGGCAGTTCGATGAAGCCGCTACGCACCCGCGCTTTGGTCCACTTGCCGGTCCAGGGATCGTAGGCGTCCACGTTGCCGAGCTTGCCGAGTTTGCCGGGTTCGAGACGGATGCGGCTCACCGGGTCGGGTGTCCGGTCCTGTTCGAGTTCGGTGCGCCAGTCGCTCGACGCGTCGCGAATCCAGGCCAGTGTCGTGCGCTTGCCCGCCAGCAGATAGACGCGCAGGCCCGGAGTCGCGAGGCGGCGCGGTTCGAACTGCTCGGCCGGAGGATCGATCTCCTTCACCGCTTCGGCGAAACGGTCGAAGTGCCACCAGAGATTGTTGGCGGCGACATAGGAATCCCAGTGCCAGATCTGCCCGGGGCCGGCAGCGCCCGCGAAGAACGGCGCGAACAGCACGTCGTGCAGGATGATGCCCTGCTTGTCGGCCTTGTAGAGCTTGAACGGGCCGGTATGCTTCGGCTCGACAGCGCCGGATTCGGCCAGCAGCACGGGCCGTCTGGGCTGGTAGCTGAGCAGTTCGGTGACGGCATCGGCGGCCAGGATGTCGACGGGTCCTCTGCAGACCTCCAGTTGCGCGCCGAGATCCAGGTAGCGGTGGACCTGGGCGAGGTCGTTGCCGGGCATGAGGGAGTGCTTGCGGTAGGTTGTGGTAACGCGCTGGGTGTCGAAACTGCCGAGGCTTTGCATGACCAGATTGTTCGGAAAGGCCGCGTCGAGCACCGGCAGCATGGCTTCGGTCCAGGCCAGATAGTCGCCGCCTTGCACGGCGTTAATCTCGTTCCAGAACTCCCAGCCGAACACTTCGGGGCGGTCGCCGAAACGGCGCTTGAGCCAGGCGATTTTTTCGCGGAAGCGGGCGCGGGAGGGTTCGCCGTCAAAGAAGTCGGCGATGGAGCGCGCCGTGCCGCCGTTGTCGATGTGATGGAGCGGCTTGTCGGCCCAGGATTGCCGCCCGCCACCGATGGAGCGGAAGTGTTCGATGGTGAGCTTTACCTTGATTTTGCGGGCGGCGCACATTTCCAGGGCGCGTTCGATGAGGAGGGCTTTGGCTTCGTCATAGACGCCTGAGCTGGCGTGTTCGACATCCCAGAAGGGGTTCGCCATCCAGAAGCGGACGTAGTTGCCGCGGTTGGTTGAGAGCGCGTCCAGCCAGTGCTCGTAGAGCTTCATCGACTCTTCGGGGGTGGCGGCGCGCGGCGGCGCGATCAGGTTCAAGCCGATGGGGATGTATGGCTTACCGGAAGAGAGTTCCAAATACAGTGGATCTCTTGGGCTGACGCGAACGTACTCCTGGGTGAAGGCGTTTGCGGACAACAGCAAGGCAAGCGACAGAAGGCGCATATGGAATGGACCCCGCAGGAGATTGTATCTGAGTTGGGCTGAGGGAGCCAGAACCTGGGTTGCGATGCCGGCTGCGCGACTCCGCAATGCCCGCCGGCATGGAGGTTGAAATGGATGCAAAGAGGCTTGCACTGGTGCTGACAGCCGCGATTCTGGCCGCCGGCATCGCGATGTTCGTCATCGTCTCGAAGCAATAGCACGGCGAACCCATGGCTAGGGCAGGCAGGGGCCTGGACTGGGTCTGGAGGATTTCTATGGACACCTGGACAATCACGATGGCGGCGGTGGCGGTGACGTTGATCGCACTGATGGCGTTTATGCTGCTGCGTGGCCGGCGTTAGGCGGTGGGCGGGGGATGGACGGCAAACGGATTTTAGCCGTGAGGGGTCTAAGCGGGCGGTTCGAAGGGCCACATTTCGCCGGCCATGAAGCCTCCGTCGACGGCGATGACCTGGCCGGTGATGTAGTTTGCGCCTTCAGAGGCGAGGAAGACGGCGAGCGGGCCGACGTCTTCGGGCGTGCCCATTTTCGGGTTGGCCTGGACGCCCTGGAGCCAGTTGAGCATTACTTCGGATTGCCACATCTGGCGGTTGAGGTCAGTGAGGATGAAGCCGGGAGCGATGCAGTTGACCTGGATGTTGTACCTGGCCCACTCGAAGGCGGTTGAGCGGGTGAGGCCGGCGAGGGCGGATTTGGTCATGGTGTAGACGGAGGAGTAGGGGAGTCCAATGAAGGAGGCGAGGCTGCCGATGTGGATGACCTTGCCGCCGGAGGCTTCGCCAGACTGGACGCGGGCGATCATGCGGCGGGCGACGAGCTGGGTGAATTCGAAGACGCCATCGAGGTTGGTGGACATGACGCGGCGGTATTCGTCGGGGGTGTAGTCTTCCATGCGCTTGCGGTTGTTGATGCCGGCGACGTTGACCAGGATATCGGGGCAGGGAACCGAGGCGGCGAGAGTGGCGCGGGATTGAGAATCGGCGATGTCGAGCGAGCAGGCTTCGGCGGCGAGGCCCTGGGCGCGGAGATCAGCGGCGGCGCCTTGCAGTGCGTCGAGCGAGCGGGCGGCGAGTAGGGTGCGGGCTCCGGCGCGGGCGATGGCGCGGGCGATGGCGAGACCGATGCCGCGGCTGGCGCCGGCGACAAGGGCGGTTTTTCCGTCGAGCGAGAAGGGGTTGCCGGGAGTCATCGAGATCAGGCTAGCATGGAGCCATGAAGAGGTTTTCGATTGCGCTGTTGCCGGGTGACGGGATCGGGATGGAGGTGGTTCCGGCGGCGCGCCAGGTGCTGGAGAGCGCTTGCGGCGCGCGCAGGGTAGGGCTGGAGTTTACCAGCTACGACTGGGGGTCGGAGTATTACTTCCGCCATGGCGTAATGATGCCGGTGGATGCGCTGGAGCGGTTGCGGCAGCATGACGCAATTCTCATGGGCGCGGTGGGCCACCCCGACATCCCGGACCACATTACGCTGAACGGGCTGCTGTTGCCGATCCGGCGGGGGTTTGACCTATATGCCAACGTACGGCCGGCGTACCTCTATGCGGGGGTGAAGTGCCCGCTGGTTGGGTACGGGCCGGGGTCGATCGATATGGTGGTGGTGCGGGAGAACACCGAGGGCGAGTATGCGCAGGCGGGCGGTTTCCTGTACCATCACATGCCTGGCGAGGTGGCGGTGCAGACGTCGATCTTCACGCGCGCCGGGGTGGAGCGGATTATCCGGTACGGGTTTGAGTTGGCGCGGCGGCGGCGGGGGCATGTGACGTCGATTACGAAGTCGAACGCGCAGGGGTTTGGGCTGGTGCTGTGGGACAGGGTGTTCAGGGAGGTGGCGGGGGAATATCCCGATGTGGGGACGGCGAGCCTGCTGGTGGATGCGGCGGCGATGGATTTTGTGAGGCGACCGGGGGCGTTTGACGTGGTGGTGGCGTCGAATCTGTTTGGCGACATATTGAGCGATCTGTCGGCGATGGTGACGGGATCGATCGGGCTGGCGCCGTCGGCGAACCTGGATCCGGGGCGGAAAGCGCCGTCGCTATTTGAGCCGGTGCATGGGTCGGCGCCGGATATTGCGGGCAAGGGGGTGGCCAATCCGATGGGGACTGTGCTGGCGGCGGCGATGATGATGGAGCATCTGGGGGAAGCCGAGATCGCGGCGGCGATGGAGGCGGCCGTGAGGAATGTGCTGGCGTCGGGCGAGGGGTTGACGCGGGATCTGGGCGGGGAGGCGACGACGGCGGAGGTTGCAGGGGAGCTTGCGCGCCGGGCTAAATAGCCAGGGCCGGCCTTTCCTTCTGTAATTCACTCAACCGCCGCCATCTGCTGCCGATGAGCCATCCAGTGAACAACTGGAGGTTACGCGCCAATGGCGATCGATGTGCTGATTGTGGATGACTCCGCGGCTATCCGGAAGATTCTGCACCGGGTTCTGGTCCAGGCGGATGTGCCTCTCGGCCGGGTGGTCGAGGCAGGCGACGGCATAGAAGCGCTCGAGGCGCTGAAGTCGAACAAGGTCGGGCTGATTCTCTCCGACATCAATATGCCGAACATGGACGGTCTGCAGTTCCTGAGCGCCGTCAAGGCCAGGGCCGACATCAAGGACGTGCCGGTGATCATGGTGACGACCGAAGGCGGCAGTTCGAAGGTGATGGAGGCGGTGAATCTTGGGGCGGTGGGCTATGTGAGGAAGCCATTCACGGCGGAGCAGATCAAGGAGAAACTCATCGGGATCATCTAGGCCCAGTAAGGCCAGCAGTGGAGCCCGGAGGCAGTGGGAGAACAGTATGCAGCAGGAAAAGCTAGTGGAGATGATCCGCACGGCGACGCATGAGGTATTCGGGACGATGCTGGGCATCGAACTGACCGATGGCGAGGCCAGCGTGGGGCAATCGGCGCCGGAGCCGATTGACGGCGTTGTGGCGATCGTAGGTCTGGCCGGCCGCTGGGTGGGCACGGGCACGTTTTCGGCGTCGGCCGAGGGGGCGCGCAAGATTGCTGGGACGATGCTGATGCAGGAGTATGCGGCAGTGGATGACGAGGTGTTGGACGCGGTGGGCGAAGTGACCAACATGATCATCGGGAACGTGAAGACCACGATTGAGGAGGAGTACGGGCCGATGGGGTTGAGTATCCCCACCGTAATCTACGGCCGCAACTTCACGACGCGCAGCGTAGGGCGTAACGAGTGGGTGGTGGTGCCATTTACCTGTATGGATACGAAAGTGGAGGTCCACTTATGTCTGATACCCGGCAGCGAGAACCAGAGCACGGGCCGGCAGACCGCGATTCTGACGATGCAGTAAGCCGGAGCGGAGCTGGCAACTACCTGGTGGTGCGGTTGGCCGGGCGGGAGTATGCGATACCGGCGGCGGCGGTGCGCGGGATGGTGGCGCTGAGAGGGGCTGAGGCGGGGATGATGACGATCGGGGCCGACGGCCAGATGCTGGCGCGGGTCGAAGGGCGGGTGATGCCGCTGGTCCCGGTGCACCAGTTGCTGGGTTTGCGGACAAGTCCTGTCGGTGCGCGAAGCTGTCTGGTGTTGCTGGCGCATCCGGAGGGCGCCATCCTGCCCAGCTTCGCCATTACCGCCGATTCGATTTCGCGCATCGAGCGGATCAGGAAAGAGGACTGGCGGATGGACGAGAGCCAGCAGTGGATTGCGGCGCAGGTCAAACTGGGCGAGAAGTGGCGCGGGGTGCTTGAGCCGGGACTGTTGTCGCGTGTGCCAGGCTGCCGCGCAGCTTGAGGACGAGGCTGTCGAGCGAGGGGCCTTTCTGGACGTTGCGGCGCTGGAGCGTGACCAGTTCGTCGGTGAGTTCGACGGCCTGGCGCAGCCAGTCGAAGCTGATGCGGGCGGCGACGGGAGAGAGGCGGTCGATGAGGTCGCGGTTGCGGATGGATTCCGAACCGGCGTGCAGGGCGAGCAGGTCTTCGAGCAGGCCGTAGAGGGGACGGAAGTAGAGGTCGAGCTTTTCGGATTTCGAGGCCAGCAGGGATTCCGATGCTTTGACCCAAGCGGCGAACTGGGCGGCGCCAGAGGCTGCTTCGAGCAGGGCGAGCATGGCGGCGCGGCGTTTCTCGTAGACGTCGAGATCGAGCGAAAGGGCGAGGCCGGGGCTGCCGGCGGCATAGGCGACGCGTTTGCCGACATCGGAGGCGTTGCGGGAGTTGAGGAATGTGCGGACTTCGGAGTCGGGCAGCGGGGACATGGAGAGCTGGACCGAGCGGGATCGGATGGTAGGGGGCAGGTCGTAGGCGTTTTCGGCGGTAGCGAAGAGGATGAGGTGGGGCGGGGGCTCTTCGAGGGTTTTGAGCAGGGAATCAGATGACTGCTGGGTGGTGCGGTCGATCTGATCGATGAGGAAGACCTTCCACTTGCCTCTGAGCGGCAGGCGCTGGGCGCGTTCGCGGAGCATGCGCATCTGCTGGATGGAGATCTGGCGTAGCGGGCCTTCGGGACAGAAAGTGGTGAAATCGGGGTGGGTGGAGAAGAGCAGAGGGTCTTCGGAGCGTTTTTCGCTGGTCCATTTTTCGCGTTCGGTGATGATGGCGCGATTGGAGGCGAGCGAGAGGTCGTCGGCGTCGATGCGCTCGGGGTGGTCGAGCAGTCGCTGGGCGAAGCGGCGGGCGAGGGTGGCCTTGCCGACGCCTTCGGGTCCCGAGATGAGCAGGGTTTGCGGGATGCGGTGGGAGGCGATCATGCGCTCCAGGGTTTCCTGGGCGGCCTGGTTGCCGTGAAAGCCTTCAAACATGGGATTCGGCGAAGCCCCTCCAGGTGGACCAGACGCGTTCGGCGACCTGCTCAGGCGTCCCTGAGCCGTCGACGCGGCGGAGTCGATCGGGGTGGAGCCGTTCGAGTTCGAGATAGCCTCGGCGGACGCGGGCGTAGAACTCGTATTCCTGTTCGTCCATGCGGCTTTCCGATGTGGCGCCGGTTTCGTTGTTGCGTGCGCGGGCGCGCTGGAGGCCAGCGTCGAGATCGAGATCGACCCAGATGGTGAGGTCGGGATTATGGCTGCGGCAGGCGACGCGGTCGAGGTCGACGACGACGCCGGTTCCCAACTGTCGCCCGTGGCCCTGATAGGCGTAGGTGGAGTCTGTCCAGCGGTCGGACAGCACGATTTCGCCGCGGCTGAGGGCGGGCAGCAGGAGTTCGTCGACGTTCTGGGCGCGGGCGGCGAAGTAGAGCAGCATCTCGGCGGTGGGGCTCAAGTCCTGGTTTTCGGGGTTGAGCAGGATCGAGCGGATGGCGCCGCCGATGCGGGTGCCGCCGGGCTCAGCGGTTTCGACGACGGTGTGGCCGGCCGTGCGTAGGCGTTCGGCGAACAGGCGCATCTGGGTGGATTTGCCGGAGCCATCGAGACCCTCGAAGGTGATGAAGTAGCCGCGGCGGCGCTCAGTCGTAGACAAAATGCAGCACCTTCTTCAGATCTTCCCAGCATTCGCGCTTGGCGTTCTGGTTGTAGGGACGCAGCAGGTAAGACGGGTGGTAGGTGGGCATTACCGGGATGTCGCGCCATTTGTACCATTGGCCGCGGGCCTTGGTGATGCCTGTTTTAAGATCGAGCAGAGCCTTGGCGGCGGTGCCGCCGAGGGCGACGATGGCCTTGGGGCGGATCACCATGAGCTGCCTGAACAGGAACTGGCCGCAGATCTCCATCTCGTCGGCTTCGGGGGTGCGGTTATCGGGCGGACGGCATTTGACGACATTGCAGATGTAGACATCAGGGCGGCGGATGGGGAGGCCTTCCTTTGCCGCGGTATTGTCAATCATCTGGGTGAGAAGCTGCCCGGCGCGGCCGACGAAAGGCAGCCCTTGCTCGTCTTCGTCGGCCCCGGGACCCTCACCGACAAACACCAGCAGCGCCTCCGGATTCCCGGATCCAAAAACAATCCGTTGTCTTGTCCGGCCCAGGCGGCAGCGGGTGCAGTCACCCATATCTTGGACGATTCTCTGAAGATTGTCATCCTCGGGAAGCATGGGCGGCAGAGGAGAATTCACCTGAATTGGGACTATCCTTTGGTCCTGGGTAACTACGTCGATCGCCTTAGCTGAAACATCGGATTGGATCTCTGAATCGGGGATGGGGGCGGTTTCCTGCTTCTGGGGGGAGGAACTGGGGCCGCTGTCGGCCGGAATATGTCCCGTCCAAAGCGTCTTGATGCCGAGGTCGCGGTAGAACTCGATGCGGCGTTTGAGAGCTTCGCTTTCGATCCGGGGCGCCATGACAAGGTTACTGGCCTCGGGCATGACGCCGGAGGCGAAGGCCGAGTACGCGGTCCAGGATCTGATCGGCGAGGACGCGTTTCGGTGCCCGGTCGAGGCGGACGATGTCGCCTTCAACCGGGACGAGGGCGACTTCGTTGTCGTCGGATTCGAAGCCGGTGCCGCCCTGGTTGACGAGGTTGGCGACGACCATGTCGCAGTTCTTGGTCTTGAGTTTGCGGCGGGCTTCGTCGACCAGGTTCTGGGTTTCGGCGGCGAAGCCGATGAGGATCTGGTCGGACTTGACGCGGCCGATTTCGGCGAGGATGTCCGGGGTGGGGTCGAGTTCAAGCGAGAGGCGCATGGCCGTCTTCTTGACCTTCTGGGTGGGGACGTTGGCGACGTGGTAGTCGGCGACGGCGGCGGCTTTGATAATGATGGAGGCCAGTTTGACGTGGTTCATCACGGCATCGTGCATCTGGGCAGCGGTCTCGGTCTCAACCAGATCGACGCCCTCGGGAACGGGGATATGGACGGGTCCGGAAACCAGGATGACGCGCGCACCGCGCTCGGCGGCGGCTTCGGCGATAGCATAGCCCATTTTGCCGCTGGAGCGATTGGAGATAAAGCGGACCGGATCGAGGGGTTCGCGGGTGGGGCCGGCGGTGATCAGGATGGTCTCTCCGTCCAGATCATGGCGTTGGTGCAGGATCCTGTGGACTTTTGAGGCGATCACAGCCGGTTCGGGAAGGCGGCCTGGACCGGTTGTGCCGCAGGCGAGGTCGCCGGAATCGGGGGCGATGATGTGG
>JACZJQ010000283.1 GCA_014860455.1 Bryobacteraceae bacterium
CATGAAGTGAACGGTGTTTGTCTGCACGTCAAGAGTGTGCCGTGCGATCCGGGGATGAAAGGCTGTGTGCTTTACGGACGGGTGACGTTCAGCAACCCGGCCAAGAATCCGCGCCCCAGGTCTGTCGCCGGCAATCAGGCCGAGTCCCTGCCTCCAACGGGGCAGATTCCGCCCGACCCGTCTGCAGAGCCGGCGGAAGAATAGGCGCGTGCCGGACCCGTTACGGCAGTGGTTCGGCGCGTTCGATCAGGTGCAGGATGGTCCCTACCGGGTCGGTGAAGAAAACCACCTTGTTCCCGCTGCGGATTTCGGGTTCGGTGAGGAAGGTCACGTTGAGCGATTTGAGGCGCTCCAACTCCGCCTCGAAGCCGGTGGTGGCCAGGGCGAGATGGCGCAATCCTGGGGTCTTCATCGCCGTTTCGGGAGCGTCGCCATCGGACGTGATGATTTCGAGCATCGTTCCGTCGGGCGCCTTGACGAAGAAGGCGGTCTTGCCGCGGTAGTTGATGACAAAGCCTAGCGCGTCCACGTACCACTGGGCGAGAGACGCCGGGTCGGGCGTGGCGATGGCTGTATGTTCGATGCCGTTGATCATGATTGAAGTCCTTGCGACTTCAAACATATCACCTGGCCTGCATTTCTCACCAGCACCCGGCGTGGTGAGAAATGCGATCCAGCGAGGACCCTATGCCCCGAGTTCCCAGCGCCGGAAGTAGAGCGCCTGGCGGACGATGGGCAGCGTGCGCTTTTCGAGCGCCTTCATCTGGGCCTCGCTCAGCGGCGTGAAGTTGGAGGCGAGCTTCACGTTCTGTTCGAGTTGTGCGATGGAATCGACTCCAATGATCGTCGTGCTCACCGGCAGCGAGAGGTTGTAGCTGAGCGCTTCCTCGATGGTCAGCGTCCCTCGCTTGTTGGTTCTTGCCGACGCGGGTTGCTGGTCAACGGGCGGCGGCGTCCATGTCGACAATACGCGCCCGCGCGTGGCCACCTTCATCGAGATGGTGCCAAGTTTCATCTCCTGCGCCAGCGGCAGCAGATGTTCGAGGAAGCTCAGATAGTGGCGGTCGGCGGCGTTGATGGCCAGCAGCAGCGTGTCGAACGGGAACCCCTTGATGGCTTCGGCCAGCACGTTGGGCTCGAAGTGGCCGGTGACGCCGAGGAAGTTCACCATGCCCTGGCTGCGCGCGGCCTCCAGGGCCTTCATCGCGCCGTTGGGGGCGAAGATCTGCGCCAGTTGCTCCTGGGTTTGGAGGTTGTGGATCTGCCACAGGTCCAGGTGATCGGTCTGCATGTTCTTGAGCGTCTGTTCGAGGATCTTCATCGACCCGTCGTAGGTCCTGTCGGCCGTCTTGCTGGTGATCCAGGCCTCTTTACGGCGGGTCTTGATGACGCGGCCGACGTTCTGCTCACTGATGCCTTTGCCGTAGCCGGCGGCGGAGTCGATGTAGTTGATGCCCAGGTCTAGGGCGCGATTGATGATCTGTTCGGACTCGGCCTCGCGACCGGCGATTTCGAGAGTGGCCTGGGCGCCGAGGCTGAGGATGCCCACCCTGTAGCCGGTTCTCCCGAGATTGTTCATCGGCATCGCCATCTCGGTCCTGGGATTGTGGGGAAGGGCATGTTTGCGAGAGGAGGGGGCGGCGGCCGCCGTGGCGGCGATGCCGGTGAGTCCAGCGCCGAGAAATCCGCGTCTGTTCATGGTGGGGTAACTCCTTGATGACTCCCACTCTACAACGGCCTGAAGCGAGGCGGTTTGGGACAGCGATCAGCGGTTGGGCGGCGGCTGGAGTCAGTGAGCGGCCTGCTGCGCCGCGGCGGCTTCGTTGAAGCTATAGCCGAAGCCGCGGACCGAGCGGATGATGCCGGACTCGGAGGAATCGATCTCGATTTTCTGGCGCAGGCGGAGGATGTAGACGTCGACGGTTCGGTCAGTAACCATGCGGTCCTGGCCCCAGACGGCGTCGAGCAGTTGTTCGCGCGAAAAGACAACGCCGGGGCGGCTCATGAGGAATTCAAGCAGGCGGAACTCGGTGGCCGTCAACTGGACCGGACTGCCGTTGAGCGCAACGCGGCAGGATGTGCGGTCGAGTTCGAGCGAGCCGGCTTTCAGGGTTCGGACCGGATGGGACTGGACGCGGAACTGGATCTTGATGCGGGCGATCAATTCGCGGACGAAGAAGGGCTTGACGATGTAATCGTTGGCGCCGAGTTCGAGGCCAACGATACGGTCGGTTTCCGAGGCGCGGGCAGTGAGGAAGATGATCGGGATGTGCGCCAGTTCGGGGTGGGAGCGGATGCCCTTGCAGATGTCCAGTCCGTCGGAGTCGGGCAGCATGATGTCGAGGATGGCGAGGTCGGGACGTTCGCGGCGGCAGAGTTCGACGGCGCCTTTTCCTGTCTGGGCGCCGACGAGTTGAAACCCCTCTTTTTCGAGGTTGTACTTGAGCAGCGCGTAGAGGTCGGCGTCGTCCTCAATGAGCAGGATCTTTTTCATGGTGTGAAAGACTCATCCTATGATCCGCGGTCTTGGTTACATTATGGTTACGATTGCGTGAACTCTGACTGAATCGGCCCCTGGGCACCGCCGGCGGCGATGTCGTCGACGGGAAGGGTGAAGGTGAAAGTGGATCCGCGGCCGATTTCGCTGTCGACGCGGATGACGCCGTTGTGGGCCTTGACAAGGTGTTTGACGATGGCGAGGCCGAGTCCGGTGCCGCCGAGTTCGCGGGAGCGGGCCTTGTCGACGCGGTAGAAGCGTTCGAACAGGCGGGGTAGATCGACGGCCGGGATGCCCATGCCGGTATCACGGACAGAGATTTCGACGAAGCTGCCTGCGGGCTGGGCTTCGACGAAAACCGTGCCGTGCTCGGGGGTGTATTTGATGGCGTTGTCGACGAGGTTGCCGATGATCTGGTGGACGGCTTCGGAGTCGCAGAAGACGACGCCGGCGTGATCGCCGGAGCGCATGGTGAGCGAGATATTCTTCTTGGCGGCGACGGGGGTGAGCGAGTTGACGCAATCTTCGAGCAGTTCGGCGGCGGGGTAGAGGGCGAACTGAAACTTCCTGCTTTTCAGTTCGATGCCGGAGAGGGTGAGCAGGTCGGCGGTGAGGCGGCCGAGGCGTTCGGCGTTCTGGCGGATGATGTGGAGGAAGCGGATGTTGTTATCCGGGTCGTGGATGGCGCCGTCGATGAGGGTTTCCGTGTAGCCCTGGATGGAGGCCAGCGGGGTGCGGAGTTCGTGGGAAACGTTGATGACGAAGTCCTTGCGGATGCGCTCCTGTTTTTCGAGTTCGCTGTGTTCCTTTTCTAACGCCTCGAACATGTGCTGGAGCTTCTCACCGGTCTCGTTCAACTGGCGGCCGAGGACGTCGAGTTCATCGCTGCCCGGATGATCGAGGCGGGCCTTGAAGTCGCCGGTGGCAAGGCGTGAGGCGTATTCGATGATACGGCCGAGTTTGGCGGAGATGGAGCGGGCGAACAGGGCGGCGACCAGGATAGCGGGCAGGAAGGCGAGGGCCGTATAGAGGAGCAATTGCGTCCGGATGCCGGCGACGCGCTCCTCAACTTGGTCGAGCGGCATGGCCAGGCGCAGGGCGCCCTGGCCGACGGGGACGGCGACGTAGAGAAAATCGGTGCCCAGTGTCGGGCTCCTGCGGATGCTTGAGCTGGCGCGGCCAGCCAGCGCTTCGATGACCTCGGCACGTTGCCCATGGTTGGCCATTCTGCCGGCGTCGGCTTCGGAGTCGTTGATGACCTTCCCGCCGGGCTCGATGAGCGTAATCCTGCCGCCGGCCGCCGCGGCCAGGGCGTCCATGTCAGCAGAGCTGACGCGGGCCAGTCCGCGGTCGCCGAGGACGCCGAGCATGCGGGCTTTGCCGGTGAGTTCTTGGGTGAGCGTTTCAACATAAGTACGCTCGGCGATCCGGGATGCGAGGAAATCGACGGCGGCGAGGGCCACCACCATGACGATGAGCACGGCGGTGATGAGCTTGGTGAAAATGCGTGCGGTCACCGGGTCACCTCGATGAATAGAGCTTGTTGGCGCGGGCGTAGGCGACAACCGGTTCGGGCGCGTTTTCTATGATCGAGCCGTTCTGGAAGCTCTCGCGGATGCGCGACGAGGAGACAGGCAGGGCCAGCGTTTCCAGCCGGTGAACGCGGGCGCCGGGAGGGACGGGATAATCGTAGCCGGGACGGGAGACGACGATGAAGTCGACGGCCGCGACAACGTCGGCTGAGCGGTACCAGGTGGCGATTTCGGCAAAGGCGTCGGCGCCAATCAGGAAGAAGAGCTTGTCGCCGGGGGCAAGAGTGCGGGTAACCTTTTCGATGGTTTCGATCGAGTAGCTTCTAACGGCGCCCTCTTCAAGCCGCGACGGGGCGAAACCGGGTTGGCCGTTACAGGCCAGTTCGACCATCCGGTGGCGGTGCTCGAATGAGGTCGTTGTGCCGGGGGCTTTGTGCGGCGGGTTGCCGGCGGTGACAAACAGGACGCGGTCGAGATGGAAACGGGCGGCGGCCTCACGCGCGATGGTGAGGTGCGCGTTGTGGACGGGATCGAAGGTGCCGCCGAAGAGGGCGATGCGCAAGCCGGGTTGAACCTCTGTGTCAGCCATTCAGTATCACCCGATGAGCATGCCGGCGTCAGGCCAGGTAGTCCTTCAGCTTGTCGAGCAGGCTCTTCTCCTCGGGCTCGTTTTCGGCCGGCAGGGTGTCGCGGAGTTGCTCGAACAATCGCTTCTGCTCGCGCGAGAGCTTCTTTGGCGTGCGTACCTCGATGTGGACGATCAGGTCGCCTTGGCCACCGCCATTGACGAAGGGAACGCCTTTCCCGCGCAAGCGCATGGTCTCGCCGGGCTGGATGCCGTCAGGGACCTTGATCGTCTCCAGGCCGTCGAATGTCAGCACGTCGATCTCGGTGCCGAGGGCGGCCTGGGCGACGTTGACAGGTACCACGCAGTGCAGGTCGTACTCTTTGCGCTCGAAAATAGGGTGCGGCTTGACGCTGAGGAAGACGTAGAGATCGCCGGGCGGCCCGCCGTTGGCGCCGGGCTGGCCTTCGTTTTGGAGGCGCATCTTCATGCCGGTGTCGACACCGGCAGGGATTTTGACCTTGAGCTTCTTGGTGACCTGGGTGACGCCTTCGCCCTTGCAGGATTTGCAGGGGCGTCGCAGGAGTTTGCCTCGACCGCCGCAGGTTCCGCAGGATTTGCGAATGGAAAGGAAACCCTGCTGATAGAAGACTTCGCCGCGTCCGCGGCAGGTGGAGCATGTTGTCCAGCCGTCCTCGGATTCGGCGCCGGTGCCGTGGCAGGAAGCGCAGTTTTCGAGCTTGGGTAGGGCGATGTCGGCTTCCAGGCCGCGGATGGAGTCCTCGAACGAGATTTCGAGATCGTAGCGGACGTCGTCGCCGCGCTGGGCGCGGGTTCTGCGCCGGGCGCCGCCGCCGCCGCCGAACAGGTCGCCGAAACCGAAGAAGTCGCCGAAGATGTCGGCGAAGTCGGCGAATGTGTCGGGGTTGAAGCCCTGCTGGGCCGCGCTGCCAACTCCGGCGTGGCCATAGGCGTCATAGGCGCGGCGCTTTTCAGCATCGCTCAGCACGCCATAGGCTTCGGAGGCTTCCTTGAACTTCTCCTCGGCATCCTTGTCGTTCGGGTTGCGGTCGGGGTGGTACTTGAGCGCCAGCTTGCGGTAGGCGCCTTTGAGTTCCTGCTCGGCGGCGTTGCGCTGGACGCCGAGAACCTCGTAATAATCGCGTTTGGCCACCGGCATGTCCTACTTTTTCACCGCCACGCGGACCATGCTCGGCCGCAACAGGCGGCCTTTGAAGGTATAGCCGGGCAGCAAGTCGCTGATGACGGTGTGATCCTCCTGGTCCTCGCAGGGGACCATCTCGATGGCGTGATGGAGATTGGGATCGAACGGTTTGCCTTCGGCGTCGATGGGTTCGAGGCCGAGTTTGCCGAGCGCGTCCTTCATTCGCTGGAAGATCAGCTCGACGCCGCGCGCGTAGTCTTCACCGGCGCCGGACTGCGCCAGGGCGCGGCCGAAGTCGTCGAGGATGGGCAGCAGCGATTTGACGGCGTCCGACGCGGCGTATTCGATCAGATCGGCGCGTTCGCGTTCAGTGCGCTTGCGGTAGTTGTCAAACTCCGCCGTGCGGCGCAGCAGCAGGTCATTCAAAGACGCCTTCTCGGCTTCGATGCGATCGCGCTCAGCAGCAAGCGCCTCGATCGCGGCGGCAAGTTCCACCTGCTCGACGGTGTCACCGGCTGCGGCGGTATCGGGCGCAACTTCAGCGTTTTGGGTTTCTTCTTGCATATCTCGTTCAATCAGCCTGGATGCATCGCACTCTAGCGCGGCAGGCTCCTGATGGCCTCGCCCAGATGGGCGACGGCGGAGACCACCCGCGGGTAGTCCATGCGCATCGGCCCGAGGACGGCCATTTTTGTTTCCAGCCCGCCCGGCAGGTGGACGGTGACGCCGATCAAGGTGAGTCCCTTCATCGACGGGTGGGCCTTTTCGAGCCCGATCTGAACCTGCAATTCTTCCGAGTCGTCGACGATGAACTGGTCGAGCAGTTCCATCAGGCGCTTCTTCTCTTCCAGCGCGCGGAAAAGGTCGCGGAGCTTTTCCTTCGTCAGGTGCAGGTCGAGGCCGACCAGATTGGCCGTGCCTTCGACGAACACCGCCGGCGTGAAGGCGATGTCAAGCAAGCCCTTTTCATAGAGGACCGTCAACTGCCTCAGCATGCGGTCGTAGGCGGCGCTTTCAAATTCGAAGCGGCGGCGCAGTTCGGCGCGGGCCGAGGGCACGCTCCAGCCGGCGAAGCTGCGGTTGACGTAGTTGCGGATGGAGTGCAGTTCGTCCTGGGTAACCGGTTCGTCGAGGGTGACCACCTGATTACGGATTGCGCCGTCGCGTGTGACCACGACCATGAGGACGCGCATGTCGGGCAAAAGGATGAGTTCGACCTGATCGAGTTCGATACCGGCGGCGGGGATGGAGGCGACGATGCCAATGTTACGTGTCATCTCCGTGAGAAGGTGGGAAGAGTGCTCGGCGCGGTCTTCGGCCGTGCTCAGCGTCGAAAGCTCGTCGCGCAGCCGGGCCAGTTCGGCGGCCAGCGAACGGCTGGCGGCGACGGACTTGGCGAACTGCCGGAAGGCCTTTGGCGTCGGGATGCGGCCAGCGGAGGTATGGGGCTGGTCGAGATAGCCCAGATCGGCCAGGTCGGCCATGATGTTGCGGATCGTGGCTGGGCTCAGGTTGTCGCGTCTGGCGCGGGCGATGGTTCGGGAGGCGACCGGCTCGCCGGTCTCTATGTAGTTGCGCACCACCGCGTTCAACACTTCCAGCATTCTTGTGTTCAGCGCGATATCCATTGGCGTAACTCGTGGAGCGCACGCGCCCCTAATGCAATTATAATGCCCTTGCCATGATGACACGCAGGTCATTCAACGCCTCGGTCGCCCCGGCGATCCTCAAACAGCCGCGCGGATCCAAACAACCCAACCTCCTTTTTCTCATGGCCGACGACCACGCCGGCTATGTCCTGGGCGGTGACGGCAACAAACGCGCCCGCACGCCGAACATGGACCGCCTGGCCGCCGAAGGCGTCCGATTCGCGTCGCATTACTGCAATTCGCCGGTCTGTACCCCCTCGCGCCAGAGTCTGCTGACCGGCCAGATGCCGCATATGGCCGGCGTCACGCAGCTGCGCACGGCGCTCTCCACCGAAAAACCGACACTGGCCAAAATGCTCAAAATCGCCGGCTACACCACGGCCACGTTCGGCAAGATGCACTTCAACCAGCCCGGCAAGCCAGGCCTGCACGGCTTCGACATCTGCCAGACCGAGGACGTCATGCAGCGCCGCTGGGCGACCGAGGTCAAAGCGGGCGATCAGCCCGCAGGCGTCAACACCAAACCCCTGCCCTGGCGGCCGTTCCAGACGCCGGCGAAACAGTGGCTTAACGCCGACTGCCTTCCCTTCCCTCGCTCCGACGCCCAGATGAAGGGCACCTTCATCGCCCGCCAGGCCGAAGCCTATCTTGAGGAGCATCGCGGGAAGCCGTTCGCGCTCTGGACCAGCTTCCACGAGCCGCATTCGCCGTTCGACTTCCCAATCGAAGACCGCGCGGCATTCGATCCGGCGGGGTTTGACGACTTCAGCGTAGGGCCGCAGGACGGCGGCCAGATTCCGTTGATTTTCCGCGACCTTCCCCCCGCCGCCAAGCGCGGCATCGCCGCCGCCTATTACACGGCGGTCCATTTCCTCGACCGCAACATCGGCCGCGTTCTCGCCAAACTCAAACAACTCGATCTCGACCGCGACACCCTGGTCGTCTACACAGCGGACCACGGCTATATGCTCGGACAGCACGGCCGCTTCGAAAAACACTGCGGCTACGATCCGGCGCTGCGCGTCCCGCTTATCATGCGCCTGCCAGGACGCATCCGGCCTCGCGTGGTGCGCGATTTCACCGAACACCTGGATCTGGCGCCGGCGGTCATCGACCTACTTGGGCTGGCGAGGCTGCCCGTGGAGCACGGCCAATCCCTGCTGCCCTATGCCGAAGGCCGCGGCCCTCAACAGGTACGCTCCCACATCGTCAGCGAATACCTCGAGAACGAAGAGGTCTTTGTCCGCGACGCGCGCTGGAAGTACATCTACTGTTCGGGCCGGCGCAAGCGCGAGGACGGCTACCTCACCGCCGACCCAACCCCCGGCCGCTACGAGCGCCTCTTCGACCTCGAGCACGACTCGGGCGAGTTCACCGACGTGGCGGCAAAGCATCCCGATGTAGTGAAAAAGATGAAGGAGATCGCGCTGCGCCGGTTCCGCGAGACGCATATGGAAGCGCAATCAGAACCCAAGGGCAAATCCACCGACGATTCGCTCGACTTCTACCTCCGCCCGCGCGACAACGCGCCGCCTGCCGAGTCGAGGCCGTAGGAGTTCACACTGCCGCGGGCGCGTTCTTGAACAGCACTTCGGTTTCCGGCTTCAGCAGCACCCAGAAGGCATAGACGGAAACGGCGGTGCCGAACGGCACGTTCAGCAGGTTTAATGCCGCCAGGACAATGCCGAGAATCCTCGCCCACGGGCGCAGGTTGACCAGTCCGTAACCCAGGATCAGGCAGGGCAGCGAAAGCACCAGAACGACAGCGGTGATCACCAGGGCCGCCAATTGGACGACCGCGGCCGGAATGCCCGCGTCCTCGACAGCGAACAGGAAGAGGTCGGTCACCACCATTGACCCGCCGAGGATCGCCGCGCCGGCTATCAGCCCGAGCGCGCCCAACACGATGTTGAACCACGCCAGGATCTTCACATGCGTCATCATCGCCCGTCCTCCTCAAGGCGCAACCGCCTAAGCCATTGTACGCCCGGCGGGTGTAGCCGTAAGGAGGCGCGGCGCGGCCGGGAATTCCAGCTAGAATGAGTTGGAGGAGAGATCTGGACAGACCGGGTCCATGAGCCCGCCGGCATCGAAGATGATGAACCCCCTGTACTTTGCGGTTTTGGCCGCACCGCCAACGGCATTCCAGAAGCTGTCCAGGGGGCTGGCTGACCGCACCTTCGCCGGCATCCACGAACTCTCCTGGTTCGACTACGCCCTGCTTGTCCCTTACTTTCTCCTGCTCGCCGTCCTGGCCATCTACGGCGCGCACCGCTACCTGGTGATCAAGCGCTACCTGAAGTCGCGCCACCTCATCCCTCGCGTGCCCGCGCAGCGTTTTGAGAATCTCCCGCCGGTCACCATTCAGCTTCCGCTGTTCAACGAACGCAACGTCGTCGATCAATTGCTTGAGTCTGTCCTGAAGGTCCGCTACCCGAAGGACCTGCTTGAAATCCAGGTCCTTGACGATTCAACCGACGACACCCATCCCTACGCCCAGGCGCTTGTCGAACGGCTCAAGGCCGAAGGCCACCCCATCGAGTACATTCACCGCACCAACCGCCAGGGATACAAAGCCGGTGCGCTCCAGAACGGCATGGCCCAGGCCAAGGGCGAGTTCATGGCCGTCTTCGACGCCGACTTCATCCCGCCCGCGGATTTCCTGGAGAACACGATCCATTTCTTCGCCGATCCGAAAGTCGGCGTCGTGCAGACGCGCTGGACGTATCTGAACCGCAATCACAACCTGCTCACCGAAGTCCAGGCGCTGATGCTCGATGGCCACTTCGCCCTCGAGCACACGGCGCGCTGGGGCTCCGGCCTGTTTTTTAACTTCAACGGCACGGCCGGCATTTTGCGGCGCGAGATGATCGAGGACGCCGGCGGCTGGCAGCACGACACGCTCACCGAAGACTCCGACCTGAGCTACCGCGCCCAGCTCAAAGGCTGGCAGTTCATGTACCTGCCCTGGGTCGAGTGCCCGTCGGAGCTGCCCACCGACACCTACGGCTTCCAGGTCCAGCAACAGCGCTGGGCCAAGGGCCTCACGCAGGTGTCGATGAAACTGTGGGGCATGATCTGGCGCTCCGACATCAGCTGGCGCGAAAAGGCCGAGGCCTGGTTCCACCTGACGCCGAACATCAGCTACCCGCTGATGGTCATTGTCTCGGCGCTGATGCTGCCTGTGATGATGGTGCGTTTCTATATCGGCTGGCAGCAGCTTGTCTTTGTCGATCTGCCGCTCATCATCTGTTCGTTCTGGTCGATCGTCGCCTTCTACCTGCTCGCCGAAAAAGAACTCTATCCGGACAATTGGAAGCGCGCCATCTTCATCCTGCCGTTCCTGATGGCCATGGGCGTGGCGCTCACCATCTCGAACACGAAGGCCGTCATGGAAGCGCTGATGGGCAAGCAGTCTTCCTTCGTCCGCACGCCGAAATACGCGCCGAAGGCCGCCGGCGGCGGGTCGGCCATGGCCGTCGGCTACCGCCGCAAGAGCGGCTGGCTGCCGTTTGCCGAAATCGGCATGGGAATCATCTTCCTGTTCATCGTCGCCTACTGCATCGACGTGATGAACTTCTTCGCCTTGCCGTTCCTCTCCATCTTCGTCTCGGGCTACCTGTGGGCCGGCTGCAGCACGCTGTGGCAGGAATACCAGGCCAAACGCCGCTGGCAGCTCGCCGCCCGCAAGGTGGAAGTGGAAGCAGTCAGCTAGCCGGAATTTACTTCCCGGGCCCAACCGTCAGCCTGCGCCAGTGGGCGCTGCTCGCGATCAGATTCCCGGTGAGGTTAATCCGCTGGTAGATCCGGATTTCTGTGGGCTTGCCTGCACGGCTGTCCAGCGGAACCGACACCGTCTGCCAGTTCTCGTCGATGAGCCTGCCGAGGATTCGCTGGTTGCCCGCGTAGATCTCCAGTTGCCAGTGCCTGCCCTGATCGGCCCGGATCTCGACGGAAACCACGTCGCCCGACTTTGGCGTCAACTTGCGCCGCAGCAGCAATCCTCTGGCCTCAGCCTCGGGCCATGTTACCAGCGTTTCTCCGTCAAGGTAGGTGGCGCCACGGAGTCCTGTCATTCCGCCCAGGCCTCCGCCGAATCCCGCACGCTCGAGACTCCACTCCGGATTCCACCATTGCATCAGGTCGGCCTGCTTGAACCTCTGCAGCGGCAGCGCCCGCGGTCTCGGGCTCAACAATTCGGGGTGGGCGGCCGCGATGCGTGGCGCGAGAACGGCGATCCGGCGGGCAATCCCGCTGATCGGCTCGTCGACTGCCGGCCTCACGGGCAGGTCGCCGAGTTTCTCCCCTTTGATCCGGTCGTGAAGGGCTTCACGCAGCGCGGGCGGAATCGCTTGAAGACCTTTCATGGAGCCAACGACGGCGCCAGCGTTTGCGGCATTGCAGTCGGCATCGGTGAAGTCGCCGGCCGCAAACGCCAGATTCACCGTCTCGAGAAAATCGCCCTGCCCGAACCAGACGCTGGCAGCGGTGAGTCCGCCGTTGGCCACTGCGTTGTTGGTCGCCGGGTAATCGCGGTGCCAGCGCCGCTCAACCGCATCGGCGACCTCCCGGAACGACTTGCCCGCGCGGGCCATCGAGATAACTTCGTCCAGGCATTCACGGTACGACGAACCTTTGGCGACCAACTGTGCCGCTCCCTCTACCACCCGGTCGGGCCGGTTCTCCACAAACGCCAGGCTCACCATCCCGGCCACGAACACTCCGCCGTCCAATCCTTCCGCATGCCCGTTGATTGCTCCCAGGCGCCGCGCAAGATGGGCCGCCAGATTCGGCCGCCCCGGCGCAAGCATCCCGTAGATGTCGGCGCTGAACTGCGGGCCGATTGAAAACCACATCGGATTGTAGCGCGGGCTGCCCGCCTCGGCCGCCGCGATGCCGCGCTCCATATTCAATCTCGCGTGCTTCGACGCTCCCCACGTTCCGGCGTTGTTCTCCAGCCATTGGCGGCCCAACTGTTCGATAGTGAGCGACGGACCATAACGCTCGAATGCGCGTAGCGCCACCAGTTCGTAGTAGTAATCGTCATCCACTGGAGCCGCTTCAATCGCCCGGCCGGGAATGCTTTCGACACGTTCGACCGAAGCGGTCTTGTGCTCGAACTGGAAGCCCATCAGCGTGCCCAGGATCTGGCCGAGCCACGCCGCGTGGATTCTCTCCTCGACCGGGGGACCGCCTGGCGCGGCCGCGGACAGTGAAGCGATGAGCAGGCAGATGATGAGCCGCAAGTGGCACCCACTTTACCGATGCCAGCTCGCATTCCGCAACGTCATTCGGGCGGCGATGCAGGGCCGGGCTGCCGCTAGAGCATCGCCTCGATGCCCTGGATCAGGCGGTCGATCACCGCCATGTCGGTCTTCGGATTGAACAGCACCGCCTTCCAGGCCGGCAGCGCGATGCCGTGCGGCGAGTGGCCGATGCTGGTGGTGAAACTCAACCTCGCATCCAGCGCCGGATCCATCGACTTCTCGCGCAACTCATACATTCGCCGGATCTCGTCGGCATACCGCGCAAACCGTTCCGGCGCGATCTCGCCGGCCAGCGCCTGTTCGTGAATCCGCTTGGCGTCGCGCCCTCTCGGCAGCACCCACCACAGCACGCTCGGGCCCGTCGTCTGCATGTTGAGCACCTTGCAGTACTCGATCTCTTCCAATCGCTCCTTGAGCACCTGCGCCAACTCCAGCGCCCGGCCGACGAGCAATTGCCAGCCTGTCAGCCCGATGCCATTGAGCGACGCCATCACCGTGTACGGGCCCAACGCCGGACGCGAACATTCGAGCGTAAACAGCGCCGGATCGCGCCGGCCGTCGGCTTCGGAGAAATACGGCGTCTCTGTGACCGAGCGCGACAGATACTTCAAATCGCTCCGCCGGTTCACTAGGAACACGCTACCCGGATAGTGGCCCCATCCCATCTTGTGGAAGTCGATGGTGATCGAATCGGCCACCTGCAGCCCGCGCGCTGGCTCCTGCACCCGACGGACCAGTTCGAGCAACTTCGGCGAGAAGTCGAGCGAGTTCTTCTCGCGGTCATATTCTGTCAGGAAACAATGCACCCAGCCCACAGCCGCGTCCACATGCAGCTGCGGCGCCGGCACGCCATGGCGCGCGGCGAAATCGTCGATGATCCGGCGAATGCCGGCCACATCGTCCACGCCGCCGCCATCGGTGGTGCCGAACGTCGCCGTCACCCAGGCCACGCGTGTACCGGCCTTGTGCAACTCCTCCAACTTTTCGCCTAGCAGGTCCAGCCGCATCGACAACGCATCATCGGTCGCAATGGCGCACAACTGCTCGGTCCCGATCCCCAGCCACCCGGCAATGCTGCGATTCGAATAGTGCGATGCCTCGCTGACGATCCCCGCCACCCGCACGCCGTTTAACCCGCTCTGCATCGCGCCTGGCAACACGCGCTCGATGCCGATCTTTGCGCCATACAGATTCGAAATCGTCCCGCCCATCGTGAACACGCCCCACGGATCGTCGGTGTGGTAGAACAGCAGATTCGCCAGAGCCGTGACCGCCTTCACCTCCAGTTCATTCGACCGGTGGCTGTAAGTGTCGGTGCAGAGGTTCGGGTTCTTCAGCAGGCACGCCAACCCGCCGATCAGCGACGCGTAATTCGCCGGACCCTTCACGTTCTCGAGATGCAGCTTCGACTGCCAGCTATCGGTGCCCCAGAAGAACGGGAACACCGCGTCACGCGCGTCCTTGAGATTGCCCGGCAGCACGTGGATCTCCGGATTCACCTGCGCCGTTTCGTAGTTCTGCGACATGTGCGGCGCCGGCGGCAGGACACCTTCAGCCTGCACGGCTTGCAGGAACTCGCGGAAAATCGCCGTGATCGCCTCGGCATCGCAGGTGAAAAAACTGCTGATGATCTGGTCGTAGAGCTTCTGGTTCATGACGCCCTCCAGCGAGTCTCCCGTGCCCGTCGATGACCGGCCGCGGACTCAGGTCTAGCCTTCCAACGGAAGATTCAGATACCGCGCCGCGTTCGAATAACAGATGTTTCGGACCAGCGGTCCGGCGAGTTCATCGGAATCCGGCAGCAGTCCCTTTTCGATGTCCGTGCCGATCAGATTGCAGAGCACCCGCCTGAAATACTCATGCCGCGGGTAGCTCATGAACGACCGCGAATCGGTCAACATCCCGACAAACTGCGACAGCAAACCGCAATTGGACAGCGCGTTCATCTGCCACTCCATCGCTTCCTTCTGATCCAGGAACCACCAGCCCGAACCGAACTGGATCTTGCCGGCGATGCGGCCGTCCTGGAAGTTGCCGATCATGGTGGCCAGGATGTAGTTGTCTGCCGGGTTGAGGTTGTACACGATCGTCCGCGGCAGCGAGTTGGCCGCGTCCAGGGCGTCCAGGTAGTCGCCCAACGCATCGGCCTGCGGCCAGTCGCCGATCGAGTCGTAGCCCGTATCGGGGCCGAGTTCGGAGAGCCGGCGCGAGTTGTTGTTGCGCCGCGCGCCGAGATGGATCTGCTTGGTCCAGCCACGCGCGGCGTCCAACTGGCCGAAGCAGAACATCATGAAGGCTGAGTAGGCCAGGTGCTCGTCGCCCGTGATCTCCTGGAACGAACGCGCCTTGCCGAAGATCTCCTCGGCCTCGGCCAGCGTGCAGGGCGCACCGAAAAGGTGGTTCAAGCCGTGATCGCTCAGCCGGCAGCCGGCGGCATGGAAGGCGTCATGGCGCGACTTGATCGCATCGAGGAAGTTCTGGAACGTGTCGATATCCTGATTCGCAGCCAGCGCCAGCTTGCCCACCCAGGCGTTGAAGTTTTCCGGCTGATGGACTGCCAGCGCCTTGTCCGGACGGAACGTCGGAAACACCTTCGCCGGACAATCCGACGCCGCGATCTGCGCATGATATGCCAGATCGTCGGTCGGGTCGTCGGTGGTGCACACCGCCCGCACGTTGAACTTATTCAGGATGCCGTGCGCGCTCAGCTCATCAGTCGCCAGCAGCCGGTTGGCCTCGTCCCAAACCTGATTGGCCGTCGACGAATCGAGCAGGACATCGATACCGAAGTAGCGTTTCAGTTCCAGATGCGTCCAGTGATACAGCGGATTGCGCAGCGTGAGCGGCACCGTGTTGGCCCAGGCCAGGAACTTGTCGCGAGGATCGGCATCGCCTGTCACGAAGGATTCATCGACACCCGCGGCCCGCATCGCCCGCCACTTGTAATGGTCGCCTTCCAGCCAGATCTCAAAGAGGTTGGCGAAACGGCGGTTCCCGGCCACGTCCTTCGGCGGCAGATGGCAGTGGTAGTCGAGAATAGGCTCCGCCTCGGCGAAGTTGTGATACAACCGCCGCGCGGCCTTGGTCTGCAAAAGGAAGTCGTCGTGGATAAAGGACATGGCTGCTCCTTACTTCAATGTAAATGTCTTTTCCAGCCCGGCGACTCGCACCTTGAAATCGCCCGGCTCCACCGTCCACTTGTCATCAAGCCCGACGAACTTCAGATCGTCCGCTGTCAGCGAAAACCGCACCGTCCGCGACTCGCCGGCCCGCAGGTTCACCTTTGCGAAATCCTTCAGTTCTTTATTCGGCGGCGACACCGACCGGTACAGGTCGCTCACAAACAGCAGCACCGATTCCTTGCCCTCACGCTGGCCTGTGTTCTTCACATCCACGGCAACATCGAGCTTTCCGCCGCGTGCGATCGACGGCGCCGACAGCGTCAGGTTCGAATACTCAAACTTCGTGTAGCTCAGCCCGTGGCCAAACTCGAATTCAAACCAGAACGGATTGTCGTGCGTGTTCTCCAGCGGCTTGTGGTCGTATGTGGTGAACCCGTTCGGCGACTTCGGATACGTGAACGGCAGCTTCCCGCTCGGATTCGTCAAGCCGAACACCACTTCCGCAATCGCGCGGCCGCCTTCAAGTCCCGGCAGGTAGCCCATGACGATCGCCTTCGACTGCGGCACGATTGTCCGCAGCACCCGCGGCCGCCCTTCGATCAGCACCGTCACCACCGGTTTGCCCGTCTTAGCCAGCGCATTCACCAGCATCAACTGCGCGTGGTCCAGCGTCAGGTCGTCGATGTTGCCGGGCGTCTCGCAATAGGCCTTTTCGCCCAGCGCGGCGATGATCACGTCCACATTCGCCGCGGCCTTCGCGGCTGCTTCTATCGCCGGCGATTTGTCGAACGTGTTGCCATCAACGAATGTGACGTTCTCCTTGCCCGCAAGCTCCTGAAGCGCCTGCACCAGCGTCGGCTTGCGCGTGGGGTAGAGATCCTCCCTGTCACCCTGCCACGTGATCGTCCAGCCGGAGTTCATCACAGACCGCATGTTGGCCGTGGGACCGGTCACCAATATCCGCGTCCCCTTCTTCAAGGGCAGAGTGCCGGCGTCGTTTTTCAGCAGCGTGATCACTTCGCGCGCGGCTTCAAGATTGGCCTTGTCGAACTCAGGATTGTGAAACTGCGCGATCAGCTTCGCGTCCGGCTTCGGCCGTTCAAACAGCCCCAGCATGAACTTGACCCTCATAATCCGCCGAACCGCATCGTCGATCCTCGACATCGGTACGGACCCGTCCTTCACGTTCTCCAGCAACAGATCGTAGAACGAATAATCGGTCGGCACCATGCTCATGTCGATGCCCGCCATCACGGCCATCCGCACCGCTTCCTTGGGCGTCGCCGCCACCCGGTCGCGCGTGTGCAGCCGCTTGATGTCCTCCCAGTCCGAACACGTGAACCCTTTGAACCCCCATTCGTTTTTCAGGATCCCGGTCAGCATGTGATAATTCGCGTGACCCGGAATCCCGTTGATCTCCGACGAATTCGCCATCGCAGTCAACGCGCCCGCTTTCACCGCCGCCTCATACGGTGGCAGCACAACCTGGCGCAGCATCCGCTCGCTGATCCACGCCGGCGTTCGGTCCTTGCCGTTCATCGGCAGCGAATAGCCGCCGAAGTGTTTCACGCACGCCACCACTTTGTCCGCCGCGCCGATGTCGGTGCCCTGCATGCCTTTCACATACGCCGCGCCCATGCGCGACGCCAGCAGCGGATCTTCACCGAAGCTCTCCCACATCCGCGGCCACACCGGATTGCGCCCTATATCCTGCACCGGGAAGAAATTCCACGGAATGCCCGACGCCCGCGTTTGGAACGCGCTAATGACGCCCGCCCGCTCGGCCAGCGCCGGATTGAACGTCGCCGCCATTCCATAGGACTGCGGGAACAGAACGGCGTCATGCGTGTAGTTGGCTCCATGCACCGAATCGATCCCGTAGATCACCGGAATCTTCAAGCGCGTTTTAGCCGCCGAGTCCTGGATGGCGTTGATCACCTCATGCCAGTGCTCAACGGTGTAGGCTTCGCCGTTGACGTTGAGGATCGAACCAACTTGGTACTTGTGAATTGCGTCGTTCAACTTGGCGGCGTCCATCTTATGCGTCCGGCCGACGCCTGATGCCGTCACTACGTCCACCGCCACCTGCGTCATCTGGCCAACCTTTTCTTCCACGGTCATCTGCTTGAGGAGGGCATCGACCCTGGCTTCGATCGCGGGGTCCTGCGCGTAGAGCGAAAAGGTGAGAGCAAATAGAGCAAAGATTCTGGACATGACGATGCCATTGTCTCGCAAGCAAGCCGCGCGGTCTATTGCGAGGCGGGCGGTCCAGAACCGCGAGCCCACGACAGCGGCGCCGACGCGACGCCGGCCTTGAATCGGACATTTTTATCTGTTACGGTCCCGGTATGCCGATATCTCCGATCAGCCGCAGAAGCTTCTCCCTTTGTCTCGGTGCAACGGCGTTTCGCCTGCCCGCCGCCACCGAATCCGGCCCGTGGGACGGTCCCGCCGTCGTTCACAAACTCTACATCGCAACGCCAAAGCCCACCTGGCCTTACCCGACGCTGGACTTTAAGCAGGAGGTCGCCGGCATTGACGCCCGCCTCGCCGAACTCCAATCCAGGCATCCCGGCCTGGTCCGCTTCACCGGCGGCAGCATCCTCTACTCCGGCGACGACCCCGGCCCCTGGATCCAATCCACCGCAGGCGCCGACGCCATCCTCGTCCTCGACCTCACCACCAGCACCACGTCGCAGTTCCAAGCCCTCGACAAACTCGACACCCCGCTGCTGCTGTTCCAGCGCCCGCTGACCAGTTGGGCCTATATGAACTTCGCCGGCTATATCCAGCGGGGCAAGCGGGCCGACATGATCAACAGCAGCGACTATGCCGATCTCGTGCCCCACCTGCATATGCTGCGCGCCATGCACCATGTTTCCAACAGCAAGATCCTCGTCGTGCGGCCCGGTGCGCCCAACCCGGCCGGCTATCAGCCCTGGACCAGCCAGTTCGGCACGCAGGTCGAACTCCCGCCCTACCAGGAGTTGAAAGAAGCCTACGACCAGGTGGGCGCCAGGCAGGCAACCGAAGCGGCGCAGGAGTTCACCAAAGGGGCGTTAAAGGTGGTCGAGCCTAAGGCCGCCGACATACTCGATTCCGCCCGCTTCCATCTCGCCTCGCTCGATGTGCTCCGCAACAGAAAGGCCAACGCGCTCACCATCGACTGCCTTGGCGGTTTCCGCCGCGCCGACCTGCCCGCCTACCCCTGCGTCGCCTTCTCCAAACTCAACGACGCCGGCCTCTACGGCGTCTGCGAAGCCGACTTCCCCTCCACCATGACCCAACTGCTGGTCACCTCGTTTTCCGGCAAGCCCGGATTCGTCTCCGATCCGACCTTCGATACCAGCCGCAATGAAGTGATCCACGCCCACTGCGTCAGCGCCACGCGGCTTCGCGGCTTCGGCGCGGCCCCGTCGCCCTACACCCTCCGCACCCACATGGAAGACGAAAAGGGAGTCTCCATTCAGGTCGAAATGCCGGTCCGCGAAGCCATCACGTGCGGCAAGTTCTCCAATCCGAAAACATTCCTCGTCTCCGAGGGCGAGGTGACCGCCAACCTCGACGACCGCCGCGGTTGCCGTACCAAGATCGTCACCAAAGTCGCCGATGCGCGCAAGATGGCCGAAGGCTACACCGGCGGACTCCATCGCGTCCTCTTCTACGGCCGTTACAGCAATGCCATTGAACGCATGGGCCGGTTGATGGGATTCAAGACAATTCGGGAGTGCTGATACCCGCCCGCGCCGCGGGCCCCGGCGCACTGGCCGCGCGCTGGCGTTTGATGTCCTGGTCAGTCATTCGAACGCCTTAGGCCCGCCTGAAACCGCGGCCGCGGCGGCCTCCAGCCATGCAACTGTCCTGGTGTCAGCTTGCCCCGCTCGCTGCTCGCGGATCGAGCCTCATGCGCGGGAGGATCCGGGAAGACGTCAATGCTCACTCGCAGATCCCTCATCGCCGCCGCCCACTCCGCCACGCCGGCATCCCCGTCGTGAGCCTCTCCCAGGTCCGGCCTTGCGTCGCTGTTCCGTGTTGGATATAAGTCACTGAGGCAACTTGCGGGTAACGGCAGTGCCTGCCCGCGCAAATGGAGTCCCAATGAACCCGAAGTATCTGCTCTTGTTCGCCGCCGCTTTGCCGTCTCTGCTCTGCGCCACCCAGCAGCCCAAGGTCGAGGCCCGCAGAGCACCCCTCATCACCAGGGACGGCCTCCAGTTCCGCGACCTCAACAAGAACGGCGTGCTCGACCGTTACGAGGACTGGCGCCTGTCCGTCGAGCAGCGCGTCGCCGACCTCGTCTCCAAAATGACCCCGGCTGAAAAAACCGGCCTCATGATCCACTCCTCGCTCTCCGGCTTCACCGGCCCCAACGGCGAAGTCCTCGGCCTGCCCTCCGGCGGACCTCGCCGCCCGCCAGCCTCCGGCGCTCAACAGCCCAACCCCAACCGCGCCTTCCAGGGCCGGCCCAATATGAACAACGTCCAGCCCATGGGCAACGCCAACCCCCAACAGCTCATCAACGAACGCCATATCCGCTACATCCTGGTCCGCCCCAACCCCTCCGAACCCCCTGCCATCACCGCCACTTTCCATAACGGGCTCCAGGAAATGGCCGAAGCCTCCCGCCTCGGCATCCCCATCATGTTCAGCACAGACCCGCGCCACGGCGCCGGCCGCGCCGCCCCCGGCAAACCCGTCCTCTCCCAATGGCCCGACCAGCTCGGATTCGCCGCCACCCGCGATCCCGATCTCGTCCGCTCCTTCGGCCGCATCGCCGCCACCGAACTCCGCGCCATCGGCATCCAATGCCTGCTCGGCCCCATGGCCGACGTAGCCACCGAGCCCCGCTGGAACCGCATCAGCGGCACCTTCGGCGAAGACTTCCAACTCGTCTCCTCTCTCACCAAAGCCATCGTCGAAGGCTTCCAGGGCCCGCAACTCGGACCCCAAAGCGTCATGACCGTCACCAAACACTTCCCTGGCGACGGCCCCGTCAAGGACGGCTACGACGGCCACAACTACTACGGCAAATGGACCATCTACCCCGGCGGCAAGTTCGACGCCCACCTCGCCCCCTTCCGCGCCGCCTTCGAGGCCGGCTCAGGCGGCATCATGGGCGGCTACTTCATCCCCGTCGGCCACGACACCGTCGGCATCAACTTCTCCAACGCCATGCTCAACGGTCTGCTCCGAAAGAAAATGGGCTTCAACGGCCTCGTCGTCACTGACTGGCTCCGCAACATGCCCTGGGGCGTCGAACACCTCTCCGAAAAGGACCGCCAGAAGATGATGATCCTCGCCGGCGTCGACCAGATCGGCGGCGACAACGACCCATCCATCATCCTGTCCAGCGTCACCGACGGCGGCATCCCCATCGCTGTCGTCGATACCGTCGCCAAACGCGCCCTCCGCCCCCTGTTCCAACTCGGCCTCTTCGACAACCCCTACGT
>JACZJQ010000284.1 GCA_014860455.1 Bryobacteraceae bacterium
GGTTGACGAAGCGAAGTCTGACGGGGTGTGCGGAGGCGGAAACCGGTGCGGGGAAGAGCTTGCGGTGAACGGTAGCAAGGCATGTAGCCCATTTGAATCATGGACAAAGTGTTGGGTGAACGAGATCGGGAGAACGCGTGGACGGTTACTTCTGGAGTTGGCGGCCAGGACTGCGGGCAACTGGCGGGTTGACGGGTGTGGTCTCCGCGTGGCGATCGAGGGTAGGTTCGCGGACCTGCCGACCGCCGATCGAGCTCCGCCAGCCGGGAATCGATGTGGACCTCAAACCCCTTGACGCAGACGAATGTCTTAGCAGGTCGAGGCAGAAGTCCCGCTTGTCCGCGTTGCGGCGCAGTTACGGTTGCGTGTTCAAGTAAGCACGAGCCTACAGCCTGCAGATATCGGTCACGTGCCGTCCCGGCGCGCTTTCCCGCGACCAGACCGCCAGTCCCTGCTCCTTCATCTTCTCAATCAGCGGCTCGGGCCGGAATCCGCTCTCGATGCGGATAATCCCGCCCCGTTCGAGCTTCGAAGCCGATTGCATCACCAATCCCAGCGGATGTACTCCCTGATCCAGCATTGCGTCGGCGTCCACCCTCATGCCGACCCTGGCTTCGTTGAACCAGCACGGCGGCGGTTCGGCGCAAGCCGTCACGGGCGTCTCGTCGAATTCAGCGCAACCCTGGCCCGCCGCCTCGCGGACCTTGTTGACGATCTCGCGTGCCGTCACGCCGCCTATCTTCGCCGCCTGTTCGAGCGTGGCCAGTTTGGCCACGGTCTTTCTCAGAATCGGGTTGCGCAGCTTCGCAAACGCCGGCGCGATCCCGATCAGAACCTCATCCATACCCGGATAGGCATCCAGCAGATCGCCCACCTTCGTGGACGGGTTAATGGCGAGACTCATGCGTTTTCTCCCTTTGCCGGCGTGTCGTATTCAAGCAGTCTGCGTTCGCCTTCGAGCGCCCGTAACCGCGTCAGATCCTGCGTCACCTCGAGCGTGCCCAGATACTCGCCTTCCTCCGACCGCAGCGCAAAATATCGGATGTGCACAAACTTGCCGTGCAGCTGAATCCAGAACTCGGCCACGTCCTGCCGCCCGGCGCGGAAGTCTCCGACGATCCGTTCCACCGTATCCACGCTCTTAGGCGGGTGGCAGTGCTGGACTTTGCGTCCTATAATCGCCCGCGACCGTGCGAACACCCGGTCCGGACCCTCGCTGAAAAACGCCACCCGGTCGCTGGCATCCACAAACGTGATGTCCACCGGCAGCGTGTTGAACAGCGCGATCATCTGCTTCAGGGCGAGCGTGCCGGTCGGCAGTTCCACATCCTCGCCGCCCGATAGCTTCAAACCCTGTTTCACCACCTGCTCCGGCGGCCGGTAGCCGTCCAGCGGTTCCACCAGGCACCAGCCATAGCGCGGCGAAGCCAGCCAGATGTCGGCCCACTCGTCCTCGGTGAGCGTGTTCTGCGACATCGGCAGCAGGATGTTCTCTTCTTTGTGGATCATCTCTTCTACCGCTGCCGCCGCCGTTTCGCCCGCCGTCGCCGCCACCAGCTTGAACTCCCCCGCCGTGGCATCCTGCACCGACAGTGCCGCACCCATCTCTTTCAACAGAGCCCGCACGTCGTCGTGCTTGGCCCACATCACCTTCGACGGGCCGGTGATGCCGTGCGCTTCCAGCTTCGAGAACAGGGCGTTCTCCTTGCGCTGGTAGTGTTTCTCGACGTCCATCAGGTCGTTGTACGCCTGGCGCCACTCCATCAACGGCTTGCCGCCCGGCGCGGCGTCGTCCACGGCTTCCAGCGCCGACATCGCCGCCCGCATCCGTTCCAGCACGCCGCGGATGGCGTCGTTCTCGCGGCGGAACGTATCCAGTGGGTGACCCGGCTCGACGCCGGGCGGCGCAATCTGCACCAGCACCTCGCGCGTTACCAGGCTGTGGAGGTCGCACATGCCGCGCATCTCTTCCACGGGCATGCCGTCGGCCATGAGTTCCTGCTCCATGGCGACGATCTCCGAGTAGTCGGTTTCGCCGACCAGTTCCTTCATCTGTGTCTTCACGGCCTCGGGCGATTCGCCGCCGTGCAGCCGCTTGATGATGGTCTTCAGGGTCCTGATGCGGTGGGCGCGGTTGTCGATAAGTTCGCTCATCTCACCCCCACAGTACGCGGAGGCGTACAGGTCGCGACATGACCTGAGTCACAAACCAGTCAAGATTCGGCGCGGCCGTGCGGAGAGAGCTGCGTGTCCCCGGCGATGGGCCGATAATGAAATGGGTGCGGTTCGCCTCGGATGGAATGGAGGAGCGGCTGAAAGAGTGAAGACGAACGAGGACCATGGCCCGGTCGTATTTGGGCCTTTTCAGTACGATCCGTCTAAACGTCAGTTGTTCCGCGCCTCTGAGCCCGTCGATCTCCAGCCCAAGATGCTCGAGACGCTCCACGTTCTGGCGGTGAACGCCGGCAGCGTGGTCGAGAAACAGGAGATCGTGCGCGCCGTCTGGCCGGACACGGTTGTCGAGGAGGTCGGGCTTGCCCGCAATATCTCGCAACTGCGCAAGCTGCTCGGCGGCGAGGAGTCAGGTGAAACCTATATTCAGACCGTGCCGCGCCGGGGTTACCGCCTCGTCCCGGCCCTGCCGGCCGTCGCGCCCACTGATATCTCCGACCCGGCCCCGGCGCCTGCCCGCCACCGCTGCGGCGTCTGGGCCGTGGCAGGCTCGGTTGCCTTTATCCTGTTCATTTACTGGCAGTTCTACCTGCCCTCGCGCTGGCTGCCTGGGGGCGAGGGCCGAGCCGATTTAGTCGTCGTCCCGTTCGAAGGCGAGCCGAAGGGGTTTTCAGAAGCGCTGGCGGCGGAACTGGCCTCCAATTCCCGTCTGCGGGTGATTTCGCCCTCCACCGTCCGCCGCTACCGAGCCCTGCGATTTCCCGACCACTGGACGGCCCGCATCCTCGGCGCCGCCCTCGTCGTCGAGGGCGAATGGCCATCCGCGAGCGTCCCTGGCTCAGGGGCCGCCCGGCTGACCGACGTCCACAGCGGGCGGATGATCTGGTCGGGCCGGCTCCGCCAACCGGAGCCTGAAGCCGCGCTAGAGGAGGTTCGCTCAGCCATCGGCGCCCGGATCGGGCAGCGATGATCCGGCTGTCGGGTGGCTGCCGTATGATAGTGGACGGGTGAATCACTTAGACCGACTTACGGCAATCCCGGCCTCCATACTAAGTGTTACCTCAGATTGCCTGGTACTGGAACTACCTCTAGTATCGAAGATGAGGACACAGGGATCACCATGGCCAACCCGGCAATCTCAATGAAAAACGAGGACCTAGCGATGTCGACCGACGAGAATCCGAACGTTCAGCGGAAGATCAAGGTGATGATTGCCGACGACCACCCGATCGTCCGCGAGGGTCTGCGCAAGCTTCTGCTGCTGGAGGACGACATCGACGTCGTGGGCGAGGCCTGCGACGGCCGCGACCTGCTGGACAAGGCCAGCGAATCGCAGCCCGACGTCATCCTGCTCGACCTGCGGATGCCGAACCTGGACGGGCTCGGGGCGCTGCAAACGCTTCAGCATACAGGATCGAAGGCCCGTGTCATCATCCTGACAGCCTCGGAAGACAAGAACGAGTTCGTCCAGGCGATGAAGCTCGGCTGCTCGGGAATCGTGCTGAAGCAGACCTCGGCCGACCTGATCGTCAAGAGCATCCGCAAGGTATTCAACGGCGAGATCTGGCTGGATTCGCACACCACGGCAGCCGTGATGCGGCAGTTCGCCTCGCCGCTGGAAGGCGGTCTGGGCGGTTCATCGGGCAGGGTCCGCGAACGCTCGCCGCTCAGCAACCGCGAACGCGAAATCGTGGCCCTGGTCGCCCAGGGCTATAAGAACAAGGAAATGGCCGAGAAGATGTTCATCAGCGAGCAGACAGTGAAAAACCATCTGCACAACATCTTCGACAAGCTGGGCGTCAGCGACAGGCTCGAACTCGCCCTCTACGCGATCCACAAAGGTCTCCACCTGCCCGACAGCGGGGCCTGATGTCCCGTGCGCCGTGGCAGTCGCGCAATCCTGACCAAAGCGCTTGCATTCCGGGCGCGGGTTGCCTAGGATCAAGACGGAAGGAATTTCAGATGCGCTTATCCCTCAAACTCATCCTCGCAGCCACGATCTTTGTCTGTCTCGCTCCACTGCTGACCGGCCAGGATGTCATCCCGCGATTCACGACTGTGGAGCCTACGAGCGGGAAGGTCGGGACCGATATCGTCATCACCGGAGAGAACATCGGCAAGGAACATGTCGCCGAATTGTATTTCACCGATGGGACCAACGACATCAAGACTCCGATGATCGAGCAGACCGCCACCTCGATCAAGTGCAAGATCCCGCCTAAGGTCACCGGCGGCGTCCGCTACAAGCTGATGCTGTTGACCCGCGGCAAGGAACCTAAGCTGATCGAGCAGCCTGTGCGCGTCGAGATCGAAGAAGAGTAGCGCAGGGACGGCAGGATCTACTCGCCGGCCGCAATCGGGGTGAACCGGTGCCGGCGCAGCGCCAACTGCTAGAATCAATGGGACGGAACAGGCGGCGCGCCGGCGCGCCGGCGCCGGGCCGGTAGGGCGATGGGATCGATCCACACTCATTTCGAATACGACCTCCTTGTCATAGGATCCGGTCCAGCCGGGCAGAAAGCGGCCATCCAGGCCGCAAAACTTGGCCTGAAGGTGGCCGTCGTTGAGCGCAAGAATGTTCTCGGCGGCGTTTCGGTGAATACCGGCACGATCCCCTCGAAAACCCTCCGTGAGGCCGTACTCGATCTCTCCGGCTACCGTGAACGCGAGTTCTATGGCCTCTCGCACATGGTGAAGCAGCGCATCACGATGCAGGACCTGCTGCACCGGGTCGAGTCGGTTATCCGCCACGAAATCGACGTCACCCGCCACCAACTGCTGCGAAACCGCGTCGAGGTGCTCACCGCCTCTGCCCGTTTCACCGGTCCCAATGCGCTGCTGCTTGAATCGGTGGACGGAGCCGGCGAGCGCCGCGTCACCGCCCAAAAGGTCATGATCGCCACCGGCACCGAGGCCACCCGCGACCCGCACATTCCCTTCGACGGCCGCCGGGTTCTGATCTCGGACGATATCCTGGACCTCGACGAACTGCCCCGTACGCTGACGGTCATCGGCGCCGGCGTCATCGGCGCCGAGTATGCGTCGATCTTCGCCACGCTCGGCACCCGCGTCACCCTGGTCGACCGCCGGGACCGCATGCTGCCCTTCGTTGACGGCGAAATTGTCGACACCCTGGCCTATCACATGCGTGAGAACCGCGTCACCATGCGGCTCAACGAATCCGTAGCCGGCGTCGAACTGATCGAGGACGAATCCGGCGACAAAGTCCGAATCCATCTCGATTCGGGCAAGCAGATCGTCTCCGACAAAGCGCTCTACTCCATCGGCCGCACCGGCAACACTGCCTGCCTGGATCTCGAAAAGGCCGGCTTGTGCGCCGACTCCCGCGGCCGTATCGAGGTCAACGCCTCCTATCAGACCTCATGCCCCCACATCTATGCCGTCGGCGACGTCATCGGATTCCCGTCGCTGGCCTCCACATCCATGGAGCAGGGCCGCGTTGCCGCCTGCTACGCCTTCGGTTTCGAGGCCACTTCGGTGCCAGGCCTGTTCCCTTACGGGATCTACACCATCCCCGAAATCTCGATGGTGGGCAAGACCGAAGAGGAACTCACCCAGGCCGGCATTCCCTATGAGGTCGGCAAGGCCCGTTACCGCGAAATCGCCCGCGGCCAGATCATCGGCGACACCACGGGCCTTCTAAAATTGCTCTTCGATGCTGAATCGCGCAAACTGCTTGGGGTTCACATCATCGGCGAGGGCGCCAGCGAACTGGTTCATATCGGCCAGGCCGTGTTGGCGTTTGGCGGCAAGCTCGATTATTTTGTCGAGGCCGTCTTCAACTACCCCACCCTGGCCGAATGCTACAAGACGGCCGCCTTCGACGGTATCAACCGCCTCGGCCACGTCTATGGTAAGTTGCCCGAACCGCCGGAGTAAACAAATCCCCGGCTGTCACCCTTTGCCTCTCCCGCGACGTCTTTAGTCGTAGAGAAGCTGATATGAGACCAATCCTCATCGCGATGTTGCTGGCCTCGGCGCTGGCCTACATCACCGACAACTCATCCAGCTTGAACCGGGCGGCATCCCCCACCGCCTCTACTGCTGCTGCTGCTGCTGTTGGATCTCCCAATCACTCATCTTCTGCTCCAGTGCGATAACGTCCTGCGGGAACGAGTTCTCCTCCGACAAAGTCATCTCGGCCAGTTCCGGCGGCAGCTCCTCGCACGGGCTGACATCCACCGCGACGGTAAGTTGCGTTGTGGCTCCACCTTTGAAAACGCCTCTCGTTGGAGGCACGTCGGCATAGTCGCGGCCGATGGCGGTGCGGATGTGGCGTTCGCCGGCCAGCAGGTTGTTGGTCGGGTCGATTCCGGTCCATCCCAACCCAGGCAGCCAGCACTCCACCCACGCATGCGTGGCGCCGTCATCTGACCGGTCCTGGTCTTCCTTCCGGTGATGGAGATAGCCGCTCACGTAGCGGCTCGGAATGCCCAGTTTTCGCGCCAGGCTGATGAAGATGTGCGAGAAGTCCTGGCAGACGCCCTTGCGCTGCTTCAGGGCCTCGTCGATGGGCGAATCTACTCTGGTTGTCCTCGGCGTATACTCGAAGCCCTTGAACATCCTATCGGACAGCTCACTCAGCAGGCTGAGCGGATCGTCCCGCCGGACCATGTCAAACTCCCCGGCCGCCTTTTCCAGCAGCGGCGTCCAGCGGCAGTACAAGCTCGGCAGCAGCATCTCCCAGTAATCCCCATCAGCCACGGCCCGGTCCAGGTCCTCCCACGCCGAGGCCGGCAGCCGGTCTGGCGACGGCGGCCACGGCTTCATCTCCACCACTGACTCGGCCATCAACTGCAACTGCGAATGCGCTCCTGGGATGTCGAAATGGTGGACTGAATTGCCCAGATAGTCGCGGTAAATGTGGATATTGGCCTTGGGCGTCACGGCGAGCTGGTAGTCCAAGCAGCGCTGCATGGCCTCGGTGCGGGGATGCATCCGGACTTCCATGATGCTCTCGGTAATCGGCTCTGAGTACCGGAATCTGGTGAGGTGGCGGATTCGGTAGTACATTCAGCCTCCCAGCGCAGCTTCAACTGCATATCCGATGAACGCCTCATTCAGCCCGGTGTGGACCGCCGCACACTCCTCGCGCATCGACGCCAGCGCCGCTTCCAGGCCCTGGCCGATCAATTCGTCGATCTGCGAATAACTCAACATCGCCCGCTGACGCCCTGCCACCCGGACAACGCTTTGCGCGCGCTGGCTCGGGGCGTTCTCCGTGATCGCTGTGAGTGCGTTGTAGACGCGGTCCAACGAGAAGCGAATCGAATGCGGAAACCGGTCGCTCAGCACCAGGAAGTCGGCGGCCAGCCGGGGAACAACCGCCGGCGTATAGACCTTGCAATAGGCCTCAAACGCGGTTGCCGACTTGAGCAACCCGATCCACTCGGGGTAGGACAGCGCGTCGGGCTCTTCGCCCGGATTATCGAAGTCCACCTTGAAACTCGCCAGGTGCGACTCGAGCAGCCGGGCAACATTCTGCGCCCGTTCGAGATACCGCCCCAATTCAATGAACCGCCAGCCTTCGCCGTGGGTCATTGTGGAGTCGGTCATGCCCATGAACAGTTGTGCGCCCTCTTTCACCTGGTCCAGGAAGGCCAGGTGGTCAGCGTCTGAGAGAAAATCCGGCGCGGCCACCACCACCTGGTGATAGAGCCGGTTCAACTGCTCCCACATCTCCGAACTGATCTCCTCGCGGACTTGGCGAGCGTTGAACCGCGCAGACATGACGCAATGCACCACGGAGGTTCTGCTGGCCGGGTTGTAGGCGATCATGTCGAGCGCCTTCGACATGCCCAGCCTTTCGACGCCCAACTCCTCGATGCCCAGCGATTGCCCCACCCGCACCCACCGCCCGGCGTTCATCTCGGCCGGCTGCTCCGGCACCAGATTCAACTGCACGCCTGCAACCCGAGCCGTATGCTCGGCCCGCTCCAAGTAGCGGCTGAGCCAGTACATACTGTCGGCGACCCTGGATAGCATGGCTTGGTTCTCCTAATCGTTCAAAACCCAGGTGTCCTTGCTGCCGCCGCCCTGCGAACTGTTCACCACCAGAGAACCCTTCCTCAGAGCCACCCTTGTCAGGCCGCCAGGCGCCACCGCGACCTTCTCGCCAAACAGCACATAGGGTCGCAGGTCGACATGCCGCGGCTCGATTTCGAAACTGTCGACCATGCACGGAGCGGCCGACAGCTTCAGCGTCGGCTGGGCGATATAGTTGCGGGGGTTGGCAAGCACCCTCTCGCGAAAGGCGTCCCTCTCGCCGGCAGTGGACTGCGGGCCGATCAGCATCCCGTAGCCGCCGGACTCGCCCACGGCCTTCACCACCATCTTGTCCAGCCTCGCCAGCACATGCTCCCTGTGCTTGGCATCCGTCATCAGGAATGTCTCCACGTTCGGCAGGATGGGATCCTGGTCGAGGTAGTAACGGATGATTGCCGGCACATAGGCATAGACGGCCTTGTCGTCGGCCACGCCCGTGCCGACGGCGTTGGACAGCGTGATATTGCCCGCCCGGTATGCGTTCAGCAGTCCGGGCACGCCCAGAATCGAATCCCGGCGGAAGCTGAGCGGATCGGTGAAATCGTCGTCGATGCGGCGGTAAATGACGTCCACGCGCCTCAGCCCTGCCGTGGTCCGCATATAGACGACGTTGTCATGCACCACCAGATCCCGGCCCTCCACCAGTTCGATGCCCATCTGGCGGGCCAGGTACGCATGTTCAAAGTAGGCGGAGTTGAACACGCCCGGCGTCAGCAGAGCGATGGTCGGATTCACGCGCCCGCCCGGCGCCAGCGATTGCAGCGTTGCCAGCAGATCGCGGCTGTATTGATCGATCGGCCTCACCTTGCATTCTCTCAGCAGGGCGGGGAAGATCCGCTTCATCACCTGCCTCGAGGTCAGCATGTAGCTCACCCCGCTCGGTACCCGCAGGTTGTCCTCGAGCACCGCGAACGAACCGTCTTCCACCCTCACCAGATCGGTCCCCACCACGTTGGCATACGCGTTCCGCGGCACGCTGACGCCGCGCATCTCGCGCCGGAAGTGCGGGCAGGTGTAAACCAGTTCCCTCGGCACCACCTTGTCGTTCAGGATGCGCTGTTCGTGGTAGATGTCGCCCAGAAACAGATTCAGCGCCGTGATGCGCTGTATCAGTCCGGCCTCGATGCGCGCCCACTCAGCCGCTGTGATGATGCGCGGTAGTAGGTCGTGCGGAAAGATCCGCTCCGTACCCTCGCTCTTGCCGTAGACAGTGAACGTGATGCCCTGATGGAGAAATGAAAGGTCCGCGGCCTGCTTGCGCCGCTTCATCTCATCGGGCGCCATCGACTCCATGCGCTCCTGCAGGGCGGCGTAGTGCGGACGCACCTGGAAGGGCGCTGCAAACATCTCGTCCCAGCAGTCGGGCAGCGTGTAGTTCTTGAAGGGCGACAATCGTTTCAGCCCCGTATTTGCGGCGCTCACAGCTGATCTCCTCTGCGCAGTTGCTCTTGCGCGGCTGATTGTCAACAGAGACAGCCGATTCGTCGCCGGGGACGTTGATTCTGGATTGTAGCATGTCCCGATGCCGTCACCGCTCACCGATCCGGCACTGCTCTTCCCGTGCGTCCGGTAGAGTGCTACCCTAACGTGCACACCCTCAGGAGGTACATATGGAACTGGGCGCTTTCTCCGTCAGTCTGGCCGTCAAGGACATCGCCGCGTCGAAGAGCTTTTATGAGAAGCTCGGATTCAACGTCTTCGCCGGCGATGCGGCCCAGAACTGGCTCATCCTGAAGAACGGCAGCCACGTCATCGGGCTGTTCCAGGGCATGTTCGAGAAGAATATCCTGACGTTCAATCCCGGATGGGACCAGGATGCAAAGCCCTTAGGCGCGTTCACCGACGTGCGGGAACTGCAGCGGCAGCTGATAGCCCAGGGCGTGACGCTGGTGCAGCAGGCCGACGAGACCACGACGGGCCCGGCCAGCTTTGTGGCCGTCGATCCCGACGGAAACACCATTCTGGTCGACCAGCACGTCTAGCCGGCTGCCCTGACGCCTCGCGCGGGCGTATGCTTGAGGCGATGAAGGATGTTCTCACCATCCTGCTGGCCGGTGGCGCCGGTGAGCGCCTTCTGCCCCTGACGAGGTCACTAGCCAAGCCCGCCGTGCCCTTCGGCGGCCACTACAGAATCGTCGACTTCACGCTGTCCAACATCGTCAACTCCGGTCTCCGCCGCATCCTGGTGATGACCCAGTACAAGTCGCTCGTCCTGCACCGCCACCTCCGCGAAGGCTGGAACATCTTCTCGCGTGAACTCGGCGAATATCTCGAAGTCCTCCCGCCTATGAAACGCATCCACTCGGATTGGTACCTCGGCACCGCCGACGCCGTCTACCAGAACATCGAGTCCATCGAACAGGACCGGCCCGAACTCGTCCTCATCCTCTCCGGCGACCACATCTACAAAATGGACTACCGCGAAATGATGGACTGGCACCGCTCGTCCGGCGCCAGCGCCACCATCGCCACCATCCAGGTGCCGCCCGCCGATGCCTCCCGCTACGGAATCCTCGATGTCGATCCTCAGTCCCTTCTCTGCCGCGGATTCGAGGAAAAACCCGCCCACGGCAACCCCTGCCGGTCGGCCTTCAATCCCTTCATGGTCAGCGCCTCGATGGGCATCTACCTGTTCAAGGCCAGCGTCCTGCTCGGTGCCCTCCGCGCTGACGCTGCCGATCCCGGCTCCTCCCATGACTTCGGCCACGACGTCCTGCCCCGCCTCATCGGCTCCTGCGCCGTCGCCGCCTACGACTTCCATGATCTGAATGAAAAAACCGCCCTCTACTGGCGCGACGTCGGCACCCTGGACGCCTACTTCGAAGCCAACATGGACCTGGTCAGCGTCCACCCCGAATTCAACCTCTATGACTCCCGCTGGCCTCTGCGGACCCGCATGCCGCAGTCGCCGCCGGCCAAGTTTGTCTTCGCCCAGGAAGGCCGCCGCATGGGCGTTGCCACCGATTCCATCGTCTCGCCCGGCGTCATCATTTCAGGTGGCCGCGTCCACCGTTCCATCCTCTCGCCTGGCGTCCGCGTCAACAGCTTCTGCGAGATCGAGGATTCAATCCTGCTGCCCGGCGCCACCGTCGGCCGCTATGCGCGTCTCAGCCGCGTCATCGTTGATGCCGGCGTCCACATCCCCGAAGGCGCCGTTGTCGGCGGTGAAGGTTGCGGCGGCCTTGAAGGCTGCCAGCAGACCGAAGGCGGCGTCACTGTGGTGTCGGAACCTCGCGAAGACCAGTCTGCCTAGGCGAAGCGCTTCAGCAACGCCGCAAAGCCCTCCTTGACCAGTCGCAACGTCTTCTGGATCAACCAGATGGCGACAACCATGGCGATCAGGACTACCACCATCACCACCAATGGATTTGTCATGGTCAGCCACACCATCGCCGGCACGGCGGCGTCGCCGGCCAGGCTCAGCCCCCAGTTCGAGAATGGCTCCGGGCTATGGTTCACAGCCACCCGCGTCGCCGCTTTCGATGCGTGCGACGTCAACGCCACGCCGCCGCACACCAGCACCAGAACAGTCCTGGCCAGCGGATCGAGTTCGGAAAACGCCGCGAATCCCAGCGCCGCCGCCCCCACCGGGCGGATGAAGGTATGCACGGCGTCCCACGCCGAATCGAACCACGGGATCTTGTCGCTGATGAACTCGGCCACATACATCACCGCCGCCACCCCGATCACCACCGGATGGGCCAGCGTCTCCAGCGGTTTCATCGCCGCCCGCAGCGCGACCAGGTCATAGCGCAGCGCCAAACCCAGCGCCAGCACCGTCGCATACAGCCGCAATCCCGCGGCAAAACCCAGGCCCAAAGCCGTCCCAAGAAGCGTTAAGGGGTCCATTTGGCGTCTCTCATGAAGAGTACGCGAATCCAGACCCCTTTGTTCGCTCTGACAGCAGGTTCAAATGGCCGCCGACTCGACTGAGCCGCTACATTGGATGAAGTGCAGCTACCTCTCATCGAATTCGAAAACGTCTCCATCTCCCGCTCCGGCAACCTCGCCCTGCGCGGCGTCACGCTCTCCATCCAGCCTGGCGAACACGTCGCCATCCTCGGCCCGAACGGCAGCGGCAAGTCCACATTCATCAAGGCCATCACCCGCGAATGCTATCCCCTCGCCCAGCCCCCTTGCCGACTCCGCATCTTTGGCCAGGACATCTGGAACGTCTTCGATCTCCGCGCCCTGCTCGGCATCGTCACAAACGACCTCGCCGACCGCTGCATCCAGCCCTATACCGTTGAAGAGACAGTCCTGTCAGGGTTTTTTTCCTCCATCGGAGTCTGGCCCAACCACGCCGTCACCCCCGCCATGCGCACCCGTGCCGCCGATCTCATGAAGCTTCTGGAAATCACCCACCTCGCCCACCGCCAGATGACCGAAATGTCCTCAGGCGAGGTCCGCCGCGCGGTCATAGCCCGCGCCCTGGTCCACTCGCCTCACGCCCTGCTGCTCGACGAACCCGCCAACAGCCTCGACATCCGCTCCCAGCACGAACTCCGCGCCGCCGTTCGCCGCCTCGCCGCCGAGGGCATCGGCCTGCTTCTGGTCACCCACCACCTGCCCGACATCGTCCCCGAAATCGAGCGCATCATCTGTCTGAAGGACGGCCGCGTCTGGCGTGACGGGCCCAAGACCGAAATTCTGACCGCGCCCACCCTCAGCGCCCTGTTCGGAGTCGAGGTCCAGGTGGAGCAGAATGCCGGCTTCTACCAGATGTTCTGACTCAGCCCGCCGCTCACTTCTTCTTCTTGTCAACCGCCGGCGCCGGCGCCGCCGTGCAAACCGCCGGCGCGTCGTTCGAGCCTGCCTCGATCGCCCCCGCGTCCATCCTCCCATGGGCAACACGCGCCTGCACGCACCCCGGCTTCACATACTGCCACTCTGGAATCACACGCTTCCCGTCCCATTCGCCTGCATCGCGTGCGGCGTCTATCGCCGGCGAGCCTGGCCCGGGCGCGTAGTTGTGCCCCGCCGCGTCCATCACCTTCATCTCCGGATCCAGCACGTTGCCCGCCGGCGGAGCGCCATCGTTCAGACCCATCACCGCCTTGCCCGCAAAGAGGTTGTTTCTTGCCTCGATCACCGTTCCAGGCGCATGCAGGAAATACCTCGCGCTCGGCCGGATGTTCACCACCGTGTTGTGCGAAAACACCATCTTCGACCCCCGCCGCGCCCCCTCCATCCCGAACGTGATCATGTGCTCGTTCACTGACTCCATGCCCTGCTGGATCACATTGCCCAGCACCAGCGCCTGCCCGCCGTTTGAAATGTCCAACTCATAGCTCCCGTCGCCGGTCTCCTGTGACAGCCTGTTGTAAGTGAAGATGTTCACCGCCGCCCTGGACTTCACCACGTTGCCCGCCTTTGCATGGTGCATGTAGCTGCCATGCAGCACAAACCTCTCCCCGCCGGCGACGTAAATGTTGTGCGAACCGCCGTCGCCAAACCCGTTCCAGCCAAACTCGCTATGCAATACCTCCACCGTCCCCGCGCTGGCCGCCGCCAGAATCCCGTTCTCGTTGTGGTGGAAATAACAGTTCACCACCCGCAGCCCCCGACCC
>JACZJQ010000285.1 GCA_014860455.1 Bryobacteraceae bacterium
ACGTAGGGGGTGCCGGACTTTTCCCAGGGGATTTCGTAGGTTTCAAGAGCTGAGGTGGCACGGCGGCGGACGACGATGGTGGCCTTGTCGCCGGTTTCCGGGGCGCGGGGCAGGACGGCCTGTTGGCGGAAGAAGATCTGGTCCAGTGCCCAGCGGCGGGTGGCGCGTTCATTCGCGAACGACTGCTGGCGGGCGATGCGGGCTATCCAGTCGAGGGCGGGTTCGCCGTCGACGGAGATGAGTTCGTCGCCGATTTCGAAGGGGTATTGGGAGACGGGCAGGACGGAGCGGGTGATGGAGTCGATCAGGGGGCGGCCGTCGTAGAGGTCGACGCCGAGGGGGATGGAGGCGAGGTAGTCGGAGGGGAGATAGAAGCCGGAGTGGAGGTCGCGGAGGCTGGCGACGTATTCGGCGCAGATTTCAAAGAATTCGAGATCGGATTTGGCGGACTCGACGCGGGCGATCCAGGGGGCGATGTCGAGGGCGTCGAATTTGAGGGCGTCGCGTTTCCATTCGTAGGGGGCGTAGGACTTGGCGACGAAGCCGGCGAGCTGTTCGAAATCGACGCGGCGCTGTGCGGGGGACATCTGTGCGAGGGCGGAGAGGGCGGTGAGACAGAAGACGGCGACGAGACGGCGGGCCATGGGGCACCTCCTTGGGGTGTGTGAGATCAGGATATCAGCGGGGGGAGGCGGTGAGCAGGCAGTAAGAGAGCATGGCGATGCCGGCGGTGGCGAGGGCTTGGCCGGAGACGATGTAGAGGAGGATGCGGCCTTCCAGGGAGGCGAGGGCGGCGGGTCCGAAGAAGATGGCCATGACGGCGGCGGCGAGGAGTCCGGCGAAGAGGATGGCTTTGGCTCGGGCAGGGCCGGCGGGGAAGCGTACGCCGGAGAGGGCGAGCGGGAGGCCGGCGAGGGCCCAGGCGGCGAGGCAGATGTAGCCGGTGGCGCGGGCCCAGTTTGTCCAATCAAAGGTTGGCGAATCGAGGAGGATGAGGCTGGAGGTGACGGCGTTGCCGGCGGCCCAGCCGATGGCGGCTGAGAGGAGAGAGGCGGCGAGACGGCCGGGGAGTCGCAATAGAAGAGGCCTTTAGGAGATGATTCTAGCGAAACGAGAGGAAGAATGGCAGGGTTTATTTGAATGCGATGGTGATCCGTTGACGCTGGGTCCGCGGTGACGATAGACTGTAGGCCACTGATCAGTCTGGGGGCAGGGTTCAGCCTTGCCCATTTTTGGAGGAGGTCGATAGTGAAGAAGTTGTTTCTAGCGGTTGCGCTGTGCCTGGCGGCCGTTCAATTTGCGCCGGCGGCGACAATCGGCACGACTTTTGCTTCGGGCAATTCGTTCGCTGGCAATATGTTCGACGTGACGAACGTGAGCGGCGGGCCGGTGACGATTCTGGGGACGTTCCGAGTGAACGTGTCCGGGGATGGGCCGCAGACGATGGACGTGTATTACCGATTGGGCGGGTATGCGGGTTTTGAGTCGAATGCGGGCGATTGGACGCTGCTTGGGTCGGATACGTTCACGCCGATGGGCGTGGGTGTTCCTAGTCCGATCGATGCCGGCAACTCGTTCGTGATCGGCGCAGGCGAGACGTACGGAATGTACTTCGACCTCAGCAGCTACGTGTCCGGGGGGTCACAGGTGAACTACACCAACGGGAGCGATGTCCTGACTGACGGGGTGCTGCAGTTGACGCTTGGCATCGGCCGGGGAGATCCGGCGTTCACAGGTTCGATCTTCAATCCGCGTATTTGGAACGGCGAGATCGACTACGTGCAGGGTGCGGGCGCGGTGCCCGAGCCGGCGACGTGGGCGATGATGGGCGGAGCGTTGCTCGGCTTGGCGGCGCTGCGGCGCAAGCGGGCGTAAGACGATTTCAGTGAACAATTCTAAGGCCGCCCCGGAGCATGGCTTCGAGGCGGCCTTGGTGTTTTTCGACGGCTATGCCGCCGGTTCGGGCACAGGGACGAGTGCGGGCAGGGCGGCGGCGAAGACCTGGCCGATATTTTCGGCGAAGATGAATTCCATTTCGTCGCGGACGTGATCGGGGAGGTCGCGGAGGTCCTTGGCGTTGGCCTTGGGCATGATGATGCGCTTGATGCCGGCGCGGCGGGCGGCGAGTACCTTTTCCTTGACGCCGCCGATGGGCAGGACGCGTCCGGTGAGGGTGATTTCGCCGGTCATGGCGGTGTCGGCGCGGGCTGGTTGGCGGGTGTAAAGAGACGCCATGGCGACGGCGGCGGTGATGCCTGCGGAAGGTCCGTCCTTGGGGATGCCGCCGGCGGGGACGTGGATGTGGACGCCAAAGTCGCTGAAGGCATCGGCGTCGATGCCGTACTCGGCGGCGTGGGCCCAGAGATAGCTTTGGGCGGCTTTGGCGGATTCCTGCATGACTTCGCCGAGCTGGCCGGTGAGGGTGAGTCCCTTGCCCTTGGGCAGGAGGGTGCCTTCGATGTAGAGGACGTCGCCGCCCGAGGGGGTCCAGGCGAGACCGGTGGCGACGCCGGGGGGAAGGTCGGTGCGGGACTCCTCGGGGAGGAAAGTTTCGGGGCCGAGGAGATCGACGACGCGGTCGGGCGTCATTTCGATCTTCGTGTCCTTGGCTTCGGCGATGCGGAGGGTGGCTTTGCGGGCGAGGCGGGCGATGCCGCGTTCGAGGTTGCGGAGCCCGGCTTCGCGGGTGTAGGAGCCGATCAGCTTGCGCAGGCCCAGGTCGGGGAAGACGACTTCATCGGTGGTGAGGCCGGCCTCCTTGAGCTGGCGGGGGATGAGGTAGCGGTTGGCGATGGCCACCTTCTCCTCCTCGCTGTAGCCGGAGAGGCGGATGACTTCCATGCGGTCGAGCAGGGGCTGGGGCAGGGTGTCGAGGGTGTTGGCGGTGGTGATGAACATGACCTTCGAGAGGTCGAAGGGCAGGTCGAGGTAGTTGTCGCGGAAGGTTGAGTTCTGGGCGGGGTCGAGGACTTCGAGAAGGGCGGAGGCGGGGTCTCCGCGGAAGTCGCGGCCGAGTTTGTCGATCTCGTCGAGCATGAGGACGGGGTTCTTTGAACCGGCGCGGCGGAGGGCCTGGATGAGGCGTCCGGCCATGGCGCCGATGTAGGTGCGGCGGTGGCCGCGCAGTTCGGATTCGTCGCTCAGCCCGCCGAGGCTGAACCGCTCAAACTTGCGCCCCAGAGCGCGGGCGATGGAGTGGCCCAGCGAGGTCTTGCCAGTACCTGGAGGCCCCACAAAGCAGAGGATGGGGGCTTTGGCTTCGGGGTTCATCTTGAGAACACCGAGATGCTCCAGGATGCGCTCCTTCACCTCCTTGAGGTCATAGTGATCCTCATCGAGCACTTGGCGGGCGCGCGCCAGGTCAAGGTTGTCTTCGG
>JACZJQ010000286.1 GCA_014860455.1 Bryobacteraceae bacterium
CCACTGCACGGGCGATGAGCCGTTGCTTCCGGATGGCGCGTAACCCAGGACTTCATCTGCTAAACTCTCCTGATCAAGCAAGATGCCCCTTTCCTCAGGCGATAAGCTCGGCCCTTACGAAATCCTCTCCGCGATTGGAGCGGGCGGCATGGGCGAGGTGTACAAAGCTCGCGACACCCGGCTCGACCGGACGGTCGCCGTCAAGGTGCTGCCCGAGCACATCGCCCAACGGGAAGATCTGCGCGCCCGCTTCGAACGCGAAGCCCGCTCCGTCGCTTCCCTGAACCACCCCAACATCTGTTCTCTCTTCGATATCGGCGAAGGCTACATGGTGATGGAGCTGATCGAGGGTGAGACATTGGCGGACCGCCTCGCCAAGGGCGCACTGCCGCTGGAGCAAGCGCTGACGCTCGCCACCCAAATCGCCGACGCGCTCGACCGCGCCCATCGCGCCGGCGTCACCCATCGCGACGTGAAGCCGCAGAACATCATGCTCACGCGTGATGGCGTGAAAGTGCTGGATTTCGGCCTCGCCAAATCGCAAGCCAAGTCTGGCCCCACCACAGAGACGCTCACGGCTGCTCTGACCACCGAAGGCACCATCATGGGCACGCCGCAGTACATGGCGCCGGAGCAGTTCGAAGGCAAGGAGGCCGACGCGCGGAGTGACATCTGGGCGTTTGGGGCGGTGCTGTACGAGATGGTGACGGGGCAGAAGGCGTTTCAGGGCAAGAGCTATTCGAGCCTGGTGGGGGCGATCCTCTCCACAGATCCGGCGCCGATGTCCGTGCCGCCGTTCACGCCGGCGTGGCTCGAAAGATTAGTGCGGCGCTGTTTGCAGAAGGACGCCGAGGATCGCTGGCAGACGATGCGGGACGTGGTGATCGAGTTGAAGTCGCCGCCAGCGGAACTTGCGCCGGTATCGGCGAAGGCCGGTTGGTGGCCGTGGGCCGCAGGTGCTTTGGCGCTCGCCCTGTCAGTCGTCTCACTGCTCCACTTCCGCGAAACGCCGCCCGAGCAGCCGGTGCTCACCACATCGATCAATCCGCCGGACAAGGCGAGCTTCGAGGAAACAGCGATCTCGCCGGACGGGAAGCTGCTGGCGTTCACGGCGACCGCGGAGGGCAAGAGGCAGCTTTGGGTGCGGCCGCTGCACTCTCTCACGGCTCAGCCGCTGGCCGGGACCGAGCAGGCCGAGTATCCGTTCTGGTCACCCGACAGCCGGTGGATCGGCTTCTTTGCGCAGGGGAAGCTGAAAAAGATCCAAGCATCGGGCGGTCCGGCGCAGACTCTGTGCGACGCAGCCGTTGCACTGGGCGGCACATGGAATCAGGACGGCGTGATTGTGTACGGGACTTTCAATGTTGGATTGTGGCGCGTGGCGGCTCAGGGCGGAACTCCCACGCAGCTCACGGTCCTGGACCCCGCCAAGGGGGTGACCAACCGGTGGCCGGTGTTTCTGCCTGGCGGACGCCGCTACATTTACACGGTCGTCGGCACCGAGAACACGGCGGAGATCTATCTGGGGGCGCTGGACTCGAAGGACCGCACGAAGCTGGTGGGGGACCGGTCGAGTCCCGGTTATGCGGAGGGCCGGCGGGCGAGGGCTATCTGCTGTTTGTGCGAGAAACCACGCTGATGGCGCAGCGCTTCGATGCCGGTAAGGGCGCGCTGGCTGGCGAGTCCTTCGCGGTGGCGGAGAAAGTGGGTATGGGTCGCACAGGCCGGGCGGAGTTTTCCGTATCCGGCAACGGGATGCTGGTGTATGGGGCTGGCGCGGGCGGGACGCGGTTGACCTGGATGGACCGTGGGGGCAAGAGGCTGGAGACGTTCGGAGACCTGGGCGCGCCGTTTAGCCCGGCCCTGTCGCCGGACGGGAAGCAGGTTGCGTTCCGGATGGCTGCGGCGCGAGGGCAAGGCTCGGATATCTGGGTGCGGGACCTCGCGCGCGGCATTCCGACGCGGTTCACCTTCCACCCTTCATTTCACTACGCTCCCGTCTGGTCGCCGGATGGAAGCCGCATTGTGTTCAGCTCCAACCCGGAGGGTCCTTATGCCCTCTACCTCAAGAGCGCCAGTGGGGCCGGGCAGGAGGAACGGCTGCTGAAGGCGGGGAATCCTCAATTCGCCAGTGACTGGACGGCCAAGGGGGACCTGCTGCTCTATCACGAGGTTGATCCGAAGACGAAGCGTGACCTGTGGGTGCTGCCGATGACGGGGGAGCGGAAGCCGGCGGTGTTTCTGAAGACGGAGTTCAACGAAAGACAGGGGGCGTTTTCGCCGGATGGGAAGTGGATCGCCTACTCGTCTGACGAGTCAGGCCGCTATGAGATCTATGTGCAGCCGTATCCGGCGACGGGGGCGAAGTGGCAGGTGTCGCGGGATGGGGGAAGGCATCCGAAGTGGCGGCGGGACGGCAGGGAGCTCTACTGGCTGGAGGAGGACGGGACGCTGATGGCGGCGGAGGTCAGTATGGGCCAGACGTTCCAGCCCGGGAACGCGGGGGCGCTGTTCGAGACGGGAATTACGAATATCTCTGAGCTCTTCGCGGTGACGGGGGATGGGAAGCGGTTCCTGCTGCCGATGCCGGCGGAGACGGAAGGCGCGCGGCCGGTGACGGTGGTGCAGAACTGGCTGGCGGGGGCGAGGCGGTAGAGTGTGGCGGCGGGGAAGTAGAGCCCCATCATCGATAGGGAGTGAGTTCTGAGAAATAGCGTGATTCACAACGTGTACGCCGGATAGGGAATGAGTTGTCGGCAACCCGGAAGTGATGTACTTAAGCGTTTGGCCGCCTATCCAAACCGGGACCAGTTCCCGCTCGCAAGGGGCGCGGGGCGTCGAAGATGAGTTGGGACGCGGCAAGTGAGAGAGCTTGCACCACGAGGCGGATGCCGGCGAGGGCGCCGGCAGCGGGCTTGGGAGCCCGCCCTGCAAGGGCGGTGCCGGCCGGGGGCGGTCCATGGTTGGGCCTGTTGCATGGCAGGGGGGAGCGAGGCGGGATTGCAGGAATCCCTGGTCTAGTGGACTCCCCGCCGGGCAGTAGAGAACCGCTGCAAGGCGCCTTGAAGTGCACAGATGGCGAGTTGTGCGGGAGGTCCAGGTTCGGCTGCGGGGACTCGGCCTGAGGGCATTTGTGGTAGCGTTGGTGCGAGGCGCGAAGGGTCAACCGCGCCGTGAGCCGGACGGCAAGTCACAAACGCTGAAAAAGGCGCAGGCAAGGGAGACAAAGGCGGGAAGAAAGACAAGGAAAAGAACGAGCAACAGCAGGTGTCGAAACAGAAACAAGAGGCGCAGAAGAAGCAGGACAAAACCCCGGCCAAGAGGCCCGTCTAGCAGGGACCGCGTAAAGCCGCTTCAGGACGGACTGCTTTCGATTGATGGTTTCGGGTCGGGCATTGGGTTTGCCATGGCGGACGGCGAGCGCCGTGGGGCACCTCATGAATGTGAGTTGGGAGGCGGGGCGAAGCGTGAAGTGGGACGGGAGACAGAACCGCGTGATCGGAGACGCGGCGGCACAGGCGCTGGTGACGCGGGCGTATAGAAAGCCCTGGAATCTGGGGGTGTAGCGGAAGCGAGAGCAACAGCAGAGACGTTGCGAAAAGGCGGCCGGCGGCGAGGGCTGCTGTTGGTCCGGCGAGGGTCCGGGGCGGGAGCGATGCAGTGAGCCAGACTGCTTCATCGCTGGCACTGCCACAAGCAGGGCGTTCGCCGTCAATTTGGCGGAGCGCCGTTACTTCCGTATGGTAACTCGTCGCAACTTCCTCGAGAGCCGACCACATCTTATGTCCAGGCCGCCAAGAGCACATCCACGACAGTACCGGACTCATTCCTCAGGTAAGGCGATATGGACCATGCACAACATGCGTCGGGCTAATGACTTGGATTGTTGCGAATATATTCCGCCGTCGCCTCGGCTGGCTCAAGCAAGCCACGGTCCACCAGCTCGTCCAGATCTGGAGTCACCCGCCGCAGGCGGTCCCAGTTCGCCAAAATCTCCTCGTAAGCTCGAAGTCGCTCTGGATAAAAGTCGCTCTTCCGAGCGTAGTCGAGCGCTTGGTGAAATCGACTTCCCGCGGTAGCTGCCGTGGCCAAGTCGGACATGACCCGCGACTCCAGTTTCCGATCAAAAACGCCAGTAGCGGCGAGATCGGAACCGGCGTGGACCTCCAACTGCAGCGTCGCTTGCCTCTCCCTATCGGCCCTTAAGCTCATCGGGTTGTACAGGTCTTGCACGCTATACCAAAGGCTCGTGCTCGTGACGTATGCCATCCATTTCCTACAATGCTCCCGGGAACCGGAATCGCACTCGTGAAAAACCCTCTGCCGCATCAGCATGTGTCCCTTATCCCGGATTAGGTGGTACAACGGTTCGTCCCAGGTATACGGAGTGGTTTCCATGCGTGCCGTCCGCAATACGATCTCGTTCGCCAGTTTCTCCTCCCCGCGGCGGTTGGCAGCGAGCATCGCAAGCTCTCGAACCGGCGCCGCACTCCAGTCGATGTGCGCCAATAGCTCCTGTTGGATCGTGTAATAGTCCTTGCTAAGCCCCTCCTCGAGGTTGAAGGCGAATCTCGTCTGTAGAACTTGGACCGCGCCTCGTATGTCGCGCCTATGGATCGCCGCGCGCAAGTCGCGCTCGGACTCGGCATCCAATCGCAGGAGAAACTCGAGAAGCTCCGGATCCTGCAATCCCCCATCTATCGCGGTTATCTCCACTGCCGCGGCCAACCGCGCCGTCAGCAAAGGGGTGCGCGCTTCACGCCAGTCCGACTCTGCGGCCTTAAGCGCCGTGCTCGCCACGGCGTTGTGCTTCTCGCATTCGCCCCACCAGATCGAGTTCGTCTTCATTTCGGCTTCGATCCGCGCCAACGGCCGCACTGCTCTCAGACGGATCGGTGCCGCTCGCGGCAACTCTTCAAGGTCGGTCCGGCACGCCATTCCCTCGGCCAACCGGATCTTAGCCTCCAGCCGCCGAGCCGGACTGAGATCTCGATCCCACTCCGCCGTCTGGGCTGGCGTCAACTGCAAATCGAAGAAGGGCAGGAGATATAGCACACTTCCGCGCAACTCGGCGTCAGCTTGGGCAGCAGCTTCCTCCAGTACTTTGCGCAGGCGCTCCTCAGGTAAGGGAGTAAATGCTGGATTCTCAGCATCCTCTGCCCGGGGAACACGCCTCACGCCCCCCAGCATGGACGCGAGCAGGTACCAGCGCTCCAGTGGGCTCCGGAACCAGAAATATTCGCCATTCCGGATTTGTTCCTCTTGCCACACGCCGACGCGACCTATGTAGGACTTGCTGAATAACTTCATCAAAATATCGATAAGGTGGTCTCGTTGAGAGCAGCCCTCCGCATCACATGCGCTGCTCCAGCGAATCGCCTCCAGCAGTGGTGCCAGTTGCGGATCTGAAAGGTTGTCGGAGAAGCGAGCCTGAAATCCTCCGTCACGCAATGCCGGGATCTCTCCACACATTCCCGCCGAACAGCGAACAGCGAACCATGTGCGGGCATCATTACCAGCCAATTCCTCAGCAATTCGGTCGCCCTCTTTCATCATCGCGGTGATCTTCGCATTTATCGTCGACGGTTCCACGGCCGTCCGGTATATGTAGAGTGAACCCGCGTAGAGTGCCGCCATCGCCGTGCAGTAGACAACAGCTCGCCGCGGCTCGATCGGCTGCCACCACCGCAAAGTTTCTGCAGGCTCCGCGTTGCTCTGCGCCTCGGGTGCCGCCGGTTCTACCAGCTGTTCCATATGCTCACGGATTCGCCGCACGATTGAGGGGCAAGAGAAGTAGCTTGTGTGAATCAGGCCGTCAAGACTCACCTCTTGTAGACGACTGCGAAACACCGCGAATCTGCCGCCGGCCACGAACACGCCAAGCGCTCCGCGAGCCGCCGTCAGCGTCGCCAGCGCGCTTTGGGCCGCGACCCCCGTCACCTCCTCCTGTTCCGCGCCAGTTAATCCCGGTTCACCAGCAATCCCAGCCGGATACGGCGTCACACGTTGAACATGCGATAGCCAGTAGGGATTACCGTGCAGTTTATCCTTCATGCGCCTTCGCACCACGAAGTTGAATAGCGGCGCCGCGAGGTAATTGTATCCAGCAACAAGCGGCAGCAACACGGGTGAAGCTACTTTCGTCAGTAAACTGCTGCCTGGCAGCGCCATCCGCGGGAACACGCCGACATCGCTGTCATCGAGATGTGAAGCGCCGATGAGTCCAGCAAGTGCTTCGTCGGATACACTCCAAAGCGCCAGATGGCGGGTTCCAAGATCCCGGTATGCCTGCGCTTCCTGCCTCTGTCGCAGCACGCCAAGTATCAGGCCAGCGACTTGAAGGCCTACGCGAAGCAACAACAGGACCAACAGGGCCCATAGCGCTCCTGACAGCACCTGCCCCAGAACGGCTAGTGTCTTCTGTCCCTGAAATATGTCCAGGATCGGCATCATCTGCATCGTCTTCTTCCAAAGAAACGCAGTTGGCGGATAGCCCGACATGCCGAGCACGAGTAGGGCTCCGAAAGCGACCGGCAGCAACAGGTCCGGTTCGAATTTCCGCAAGCCGAAGCAGAAGAACGGAGTGCCTACTGTTGTCCAACTCCGCAACGACACCAGCTTCCGCCGCCGGCGCGCGCGTCTGAGTGCCAGCCAGATTACGTTGCCACCGTGACTGTGCCCGACGATGTGGTAAGGAATACCCTCCCGCTCCAGTTGGAGGACACGGCTACAGATCTCCCGCGCGGCCTGCCGTCGCGCCGTTTCTATGTTCTCGCCTGTCCAGTGGTGCGGAGTCGCCATATGCAGGTTGCCCGATTCGTTCACTGCCTGTGCGAAGCTGCTGCCGATCTGCCACCAGTTGGATCCCCGGTCGCACGAATCGGCCGCGAATGTTCCGTGAACGGTGATCACAAGCTGCTTTTGATTACCCGAATCGATGATGTCCTGATCCCCCGTACGGCTCCCCAGCGGCAGCGACAACCAGGGGGGCCAAAAGTGAGCTGCCACGATTCCACTCACCACTAGACCTAGCGACCAGGGGGTGAGCAGTGCCGCGATCGCAACCAGTGGCCAGAAACCGCCAGGCTCATGCTCCGACATCAGTGACATCGATAACAGCACTAGCCTGCTATCCACCGGCAGCAAGTCAGGAAAGACGCGAATCAGAAGCACCGCGCACCCCAACCCGCTGCATGCACCAAGAGAGATCCGGAGAATCCACCCCAGAAAACTGCGGATCGAATCTTGCATACGCTCAATCCTCCGGTTCAACGCAACCGCAGCGCTGGCGCGTCTCTGTTTTTGTGAAACAAGCATCCGGACCGGCAGCAACTAGCGAACTGGGATCGGTCCGCTTGGGCCCAAAACCCAGATAGTGTAACATCTAATGCCCAACATTCGGCCCGCAAACTTTGGCGTACCAACACGATTTCAACGACGAGACGCACCCGCCAGCGTCGAGCAGGCCGATTCAATTCTGCAGTCCTGAGCCGTTTGTGGGGTGCGACCTTTCTGGCTGGCCTCTGCGCGACATCGGATGTCGTGCTGCTGTTCGAACTTGGTGCAACATGGGGCAGAAGCCGGAGCCCGGGAAGTCGAGGTAGTGTTTTCCGAACCGTCGGCTACCCGGAAATGATGTTCTTAAGGGTTTGGCCGCCCATCCAAACCGGGACCAGTTCCCGCTCGCACGGGGCGCGGGGCGTCGAAGATGAGTCGGGACGCGGCAAGTGAGAGAGCTTGCACCACTTGGCGGATGCCGGCGAGGCGCCGGCCGGGGGCGGTCCATGGTGGGTCTGCTGTATGGCAGGGGGGAGCGAGGCGGGATTGGAGGAATCCCGGCTGTACGGGACTCCCCGCCAGGCAGCAGAGAGCCGCCGCAAGGTGGTTTGAAGTGCACAGATGGCGAGTTGCGCGGGAGGTCCAGGCTCGGCTGAGGGGACTCGTCCTGAGGGCATTTGTGGTAGCGTTGGTGCGTGGCGCGAAGGGTCAACCGCGCCGTGATCCAGACTGCAAGTCACAATCGCTGAAAAAGGAGCAG
>JACZJQ010000287.1 GCA_014860455.1 Bryobacteraceae bacterium
ATCCAAGACCTAGCGAAAAGTCGACGCAATCAGCGAGCCCGAAATGGCGGCAGAGGCGCCCACCCCTGCCGGCGGATGGCAGGCGTTCTCTGACGGGATCTACTACGTCGGCGTCCCTGATCCGGACGGAACCGACCCAATACTGTTCCACGACTATTCAAATCCCAAGGACCGACGGCCCTCCGATTCGCACCGATCGACATCCGGGGGCGTAACTATTTTGTAACCGTTCTGTAACTTCACGTACAGGTTGGTATATACTCTCATCTACGAATCGGCGGCGATCGTTTGCTGCTGACTTTCGAAACTACTGTGGGAGGTTGGTCCATGCAAAGTTTCGCACTGTGCTCAATCCGCTTGGGCATCGTCCTGTCAATCCTCGCAGGCCTGACGGGCACCTTCGCCAACGCACAAGTCCTCTACGGTTCGCTCGTAGGAAACGTCACCGACCAGTCCGGCGCAGCGGTGCCCGGAGCTACGATCACCGTGGTCAACGCTCAGACAAATCTCTCCCGTACGGTTACAGCGAACACGAGTGGGATCTACTCTGTCTCATCGCTTCCGCCGGGAACTTACACGGTCCGCGTTACGCAGGCTGGATTCCAGGACTCGGTGACCACGGACGTGCCCGTCACACTGAACAACGCAACCCGGGTGGATGCCCAGATTCAGCTCGGCCAGGTTCAGCAGAGCATATCGGTCACGGCTGACTCGGCCGCCCTGCTGCAGACCGAGAGGGCTGAGGTTCGTTCAGAGATGACGGCGAAATCGCTGCAAGCCCTGCCGGTCGCCCAGGGCCGCAACTTCCAGTCGTTGTTCCGCACGATTCCAGGCATCGCACTCAGCCGGCCGCCCAACAACTCGGCGTCGAATCCCTCACAGTCCTATTCGTTTAACGCGAACGGCGCGAGCGCGTCGATCAACAACACGCGCGTTGACGGAGCGTCCTCGACGAACGTCTGGCTGCCTCACCTCAATCTGGCCTACGTGCCCGCCCTGGAATCGATCGAGAACGTCAACATCGTCACCAATAGTTTCGACGCCGAGCAGGGCCTCGCGGGCGGCGCGGCGGTGAGCGTCTCGATCAAATCCGGGACCAACGATGTTCACGGCTCCGCCTTCCTCTACCATGACAACTCCCGGCTTCGGGCGCGCAGCTATTTCCTCCCTTCCAACCAGGGCAAGACCAAGTTGGTCTACAACCAGGCCGGAGGCACCATTGGCGGCCCCATCAAGAAAGACAAGCTGTTCTATTTCGCCAGCTTCGAGCGCACCTCTGACCGGCAAAGCGCCAGCCTCATCACGTCCGTACCCAGCGCCGCGGTCCGGTCGGGCGACCTGTCTAAGTTCTTGGCGACCATCTACGATCCCGCCACGGGCAGCGCTGACGGCACGGGCCGCCAGCCGTTCGCGAACAAGTTGATCCCTGTGGCGCGCCAGGATGCGATCTCACGCAAGCTGGCGTCGTTCTATCCACTGCCGAATCAGTCAGGTACCGGAATCGGTGAGCTGAACAACTTCTTCATTTCAGCGCCTTTCCTATTCGACCGCTGGACACTCGACACGAAGGTGAACTACACGGTCAACGCAAACTTGAACGTATTCGGGCGCTACTCGATCCTCGACTTCCGCATGGATTCGCCGACCGCCTTCGGCCCGGACATCGAAGGCCCCGGTCTCAGCGGATCGCGCGTCGGCAGCCCGGGTATTAGTGTGGGCAAGACGCACAACGTTTCCGCCGGCATGAATTGGGTAATCACACCGACTCTGCTCATGGACGGCAATTATGGATTTGTCAGGCAGGGAACACACGCCGACCACACGTCTATCGCCAAAAAGAGCGGCATCGATCTTGGGATCCCGGGCACTAACGGTCCCGAGGACTTCCAGGGCGGCATGCCTCGCTTCGACATCGGCGGATACGCGTTCCTTGGCGTCGCAAACCACTACATGCCTTACTACAGGACCGACGACCAGCACCAGATGGTCGCCAACTTCACCTGGATGAAGCAGTCCCACGAGGTTCGCTGGGGTATGGACATGTACCAGCAGAGCATGAACCATCTCCAGCCCGAGTTTGTCGGCGGCTCCTCGCGCGGCCCGCGAGGCCGTTTCAATTTCGGTACCGGTCCCACGCGTCTCTGCTCGGCGCTCAACACCAACGGAACCTGCAAGACCCTGAGCACAGCAGACAATGAGGGAAACAGCTTCGGCACTTTCCTACTTGGCCTGCCCACTCAGCTAGGCAAAAACCAGCTCACCGTCTTCCCGTTCACCACGCAGAACTGGCAGTACAGCATGTATATCCGCGACCGGTGGCGCATCTCGCGCCGGCTCACCTTATCCTATGGATCGCGCTGGGAGTACTTCCCGGTCCCAACGCGAGCCGACAGGGGATTTGAGCGCTACAACCCGGACACGAACATGATGGAGCTGGGCGGTATCGGGGTGGTCCCCAAGAACCTCGGGGTAAAAGTAGCGAAAAACATGTTCGCACCCCGCGCCGGCTTGGCATTCCGGGTAACAGACAAGTTCGTCATCCGCGCCGGGTATGGATTGACGAATGATCCATACGCTCTCGCCCGGCCACTCCGGACGAATCACCCCGTACTGATCGAACTCGATGTCCCCTCGCCCACCAGCCTCCTGTATGCCGGCAGGCTGGCCGACGGCATCCCCTCCATACCCATCCCTGATCTGGGCAACGGAATCATCCCGATTCCAAGCAACGTGACAGCATTCACCATCCCGCTCCAATTCGACCGCGGATATGTCCAGTCTTGGAACTTCACCGTGGAACGCGAGATCGGCAATGGATTCAAAGCCGAGGCGGGCTACGTCGCCACCCGCCAGACGCGCCAGCTTGGCTTCAAGGAACTCAACTGGGCGCCGATTGGAGCAGGTTCCGCCGGCCAGCAGCTTCGCAAGAAGTTCGGCAGAACCGCCAACACCCAGCTTGTCACCCCTGTTGGCAATACGCACTACGATTCGCTCCAGGCCCGCCTGAACCGCCGCTTCTCCGGCTGGTACTCGCTCGACATCGCTTACACGTTCAGCAAGTCGATCACCACCTCGGGATTGGACAACAGCGACAACAGCCTGCGCATCAACATCCCCGAGTACTACCACTTGAACCGCTCCGTGAGTGGCTTCAACATTCCGCACAACTTCCAGCTCACCAACATCATCGAACTGCCCTTCGGCAAAGGCCGCCGGTATCTCAGCAAAGGGGGCTTCGCCGCGATGCTGGCCGGGGGCTGGCAGGTGAGCAACATCCTTTCTTTCATTAGCGGCCAGCCCTTCTCGATCGGCTCCTCCAGCGCTTCGCTCAACGCGCCGGGCAATACCCAGCGAGGCGACCAAGTGAAGCCGGAGGTCACCATCAACAAGACGGTGGGGCCGGGCCAACCCTGGTTCGACACCACAGCCTTCGCTCAGGTGACCGAAGCCCGCTTCGGCACCGCCGGCTTCAATTCGATGCGCGGACCTGGCGTGGGCAACTGGGACATCGGGATTCACCGGGTCTTCACCATTAACGAACGGATGAACATCCAGTTCCGTGCAGAGTCGTTCAACTTCACCAATACGCCCAAGTTCAACAACCCCAGCGCCACCGCGGGCTCCTCTTCGTTCGGCATTATCAGCAGCGCCTACAACGAACGTGAGTTCAGATTCGGCCTGCGTTTCGGATTCTAGGCCGCAACCGAATCGGCGTTGCTCACACCGCACTCCGCCGGCTCTTCAAGGCCCGGGAGGCTCCGCAAGAATCTCACCGGGCCTTCCCGTCGCGCGACCGGACGTTTGAGGCTTCCAGGTTTCGCCTGCATTACAGGATCGGTGGGACCGGCGCGGACAGGCGGTAGGGCCGAGCGCAGTCAGTTCATCGAGCAGCCTTGACGCCGCCCGCAGTCGGCCGCATTGAATATGATGCGGGTGAAGGGAGCCCGCCCCGCGACTCGGTCCTGCCCCGGCCAGTCCTCAGATGCCCGTAGAGCCCGCCTGACCCTAATCCCATTCAGTCGTGGCTGGCCGTTCGGTCCTGGACGAATGGTCGGCAACTCGGAAGTGATGTACTTAAGCGTTTGGCCGCCCATCCAAACCGGGACCGTTCCCGCTCGCAAGGGGCGCGGGGCGTCGAAGACGAGTCGGGACGCGGCAAGTGAGAGAGCTTGCACCACGAGGCGGATGCCGGCGAGGGCGCCGGCAGCGGGCTTGGGAGCCCGCCCTGCAAGGGCGGTGCCGGCCGGGGGCGCTCCATGGTTGGGCCTGCTGTATGGCAGGGGGGAGCGAGGCGGGATTGCAGGAATCCCCGCTGCACGGGACTCCCAGCCAGGCAGTAGAGATCTGCCGCAAGGTGCTTCGAAGTGCATAGATGGCGAGTTGCGCGGGAGGTCCAGGCTCGGCTGAGGGGACTCGTCCTGAGGGCATTTGTGGTAGCGTTGGTGCGTGGCGCGAAGGGTCAACCGCGCCGTGATCCAGACTGCAAGTCACAATCGCTGAAAAAGGAGCAG
>JACZJQ010000288.1 GCA_014860455.1 Bryobacteraceae bacterium
AGGATGACGTCCCATCCGGCCGCCGCGGCGGACTGTCCAAGGACAAAGTCTTCCGCCAGGTATTGGCTGAGCCGATTCCAGCCGCCGGCATCGGCGATCGCCTGCTTTCTGGCCGCCGCGGTCGGGCCGACAGCGAAACGGACTCCGCGCTCGACCAGCCGTGCCGTGAAGACGCCGCCCCAGAACTCAGTGTTCATCCCAATGGCTTCCAGCCGCGACCAGAACGACCGCCCTGGGACGGCCCGGTAAGGGCATGTTGCTACGCCGAGCCGCGGATTCTGGAATTCAGCCGCCAGCGTCGCCAGCAGGTCAGTCGGCGCCAGGATGTCGGAATCGGCCATCACCAGGATTTCGTTTGCCGCCGCTTCGGTCATCGTCTCAAGGCTGAATGCCTTGGCGTTCGGGTAAGCCGGATCCCCGGTGACGAAGAACCGGCATGACCGGTGGGGGTATTCAATTGCGAGCCGCCGGGCGAGATTGAGTCCCGCGTCGGATTCCGATCGCGCGGCAAAAAGAAGCTCATAAGTTGGGTATACCTGCTCGAAAAACGAGCGGAGATTCTCCTCGAGGCCGTCGTCGAGACCGTGCAGCGGCTTCAGGACAGACAGGGGCGGGGGACTGGCGGTAAGTTCCGGGACCTGCTGGCGCCGGTAGGACCGCGTAGCCAGCACAGCCAGGACGCAGAAAACCCACGACCCCGCCACCACGGAGGCGAGCAGGATCGTGGGTATCAAAGTCATGGAACTCGGCCGGGTTTGGCCCCCGCTAATCTTCCTGGCTGCGTGTGGCGATCAGGCCCTTGACGCTTTCCAGGAATTCGCCCAGCGGCATCGCACCGCGGTCGCCATGTTTGCGGTTGCGGACCGAAACCGCGCCCTGTTCGGCCTCGCGGTCGCCGATCACAAGCATGTAGGGCACCTTCTGCATCTGCGCTTCGCGGATCTTGTAGTTCACCTTCTCGCTGCGCGAGTCGAGTTCTGCCCGCAGTCCGGCCCCTCGAAGTTGTTCAAGGACGTTGCCTGCATATTCGAGGTGGCGGTCGGAGATCGGCAGCACGACGGCCTGAAGCGGCGACAGCCAGAGCGGGAATGCGCCGGCGAAGTGCTCGATCAGTACGCCGACGAAACGCTCCATGCTGCCAAATGGCGCACGGTGGATCATCACCGGGCGGTGCGGTTTGTTGTCGGCGCCGGTGTAGTTCAGGTCGAAGCGCTGGGGCAACTGGTAGTCCACTTGGACGGTGCCCAACTGCCATTCGCGACCGATAACGTCCTGGACGACGAAGTCGATCTTGGGCCCGTAGAAGGCGGCCTCGCCGGGTTCGAGCGTATAAGGAACGCCGAGCGATTCGGCGGCTTCCTTGCACGCCTTTTCGGCCGCGTCCCACTGCTCGGGCTCGCCGACATACTTGGCGCTGTCGGGATCGCGCAGTCCGACGCGGACACGATAGTCCTTCATGCCGATGGTGCCGAAGATGATCTTGACCAGCTCAAGGCAGCCGGAGACTTCCTGGGGAACCTGCTCTTCGGTGCAGAAGATGTGCGCGTCGTCCTGAGTAAAGCCGCGGACGCGCGTCATGCCGCCGAGTTCGCCGCTCTGCTCGAATCGGTAGACGGTGCCGAACTCCGAGAGCCGGACGGGCAGATCGCGGTAGCTGTGCGGATCGCTGTCGAAGATGCGGATGTGGTGCGGGCAGTTCATCGGCTTCAAAAGGAAGCCTTCGATTTCGCCGCTGCCCAGCAGGTTTGCCAGGTGGGCGCAACTGCAGCCATCGGCGGCAAGCTGCGAGATCTGCTCGCGGTCCACCAGGGGAGGGAACTGGCTGTCGGCGTAATAGGGGAAGTGGCCGCTGGTCTTATAAAGTTCCAGCTTGCCGATGTGGGGCGTGAAGACCTGCGAGTAGCCTTGGCGGCGCAGGTGTTCGCTGATGAAAGTCTGGAGTTCCTGCCGGATGATGGAGCCCTTCGGCTTCCACAGGATCAGCCCCTGGCCCACCTTGTCGTCCACGGTGAACAGCCCGAGTTGCTTGCCCAGCACGCGGTGGTCGCGCTTCTTGGCCTCTTCGAGTTTCTGCAGGTGCTCGTCGAGATCCTTTTGCGAATACCATGAGGTGCCGTAGATGCGCTGCATCTGGTGGCGGTTTTCGTCGCCCTTCCAGTAGGCTCCGGCGATGGAGAGCAGCTTGAAGGCCTTGATCTTCTTGGTCGAGGGCAGGTGAGGCCCGCGGCAGAAGTCGATGAACTGCGGTCCCAGAGTGTATTCGGTGAACTGGTCGCCGGCGCGTTCCTCGATGAGTTCGCACTTCATCGGTTCGCCGATTTCGCGGTACTTGGCCAGTCCGGCCTGCTTCTCGACAACCTGGCGCTCGTAAGGCAGGTCGCGGTCGCGGATCTCGGCCATCCGGGCTTCGATTTTTGCCAAGTCCTCGGCGGTGAAGGGCTCCGGGCGTTGGAAGTCGTAATAGAACCCGTCCTTGATAGGCGGGCCGATGCCGAGTTTGGTTTCGGGGTAGAGTTCGAGCACGGCGGCGGCCAGCAGGTGGGCGCTGGAGTGGCGGTAGACTTCGAGCGCTTCGGGATCGCGGGTGGTAAGAATCTCGACACGCGCCTCGGGCGGCAGCGGCCGGGCGAGGTCGTAGAGTTCTCCATTTACGCGGGCGACGATGGCATCGTCTGCCAGGCGTTTGCCGATCGAACGGGCGAGGTCGAGGGCGGATGCGCCGGGTGGGATTTCACGCTGGCTGCCATCGGGCAAAGTGACGAAAGTTGTGCTGCTCATGGGACGGGGTCAATTTCAAGATATCATGCGGGTTCGAGGGCGCACGGCGGCTGAAGTGATTGGTATGCTGGAGGTTGGAGTCGCAGCCAAATGGACGGCGAGCAGCAATACATTAAAAACGTGGACGCAGACGCCGAACTTGTCGACCGGGCGCGGGCAGGGGATCTAGCCGCCTTTGGCGAACTGGTCAGGCGTTACGAGTCCCGCGTCTACCGCACGGCGCGGCATATCCTCGGAAACGACGAGGACGCCGAGGATGTGCTGCAGGACGCCATGCTGAAGGCGTTTCAGCATTTGGATTCATTCCAGGGACAGTCAAAATTCTATACGTGGCTGGTCAGAATCGCGGTCAACGAAAGCCTGATGAAACTCAGGAAGCGCAAAACTAGCCGCACCGTTTCGCTGGATGAAAACATCGAAACGGATGAGGAGCCGATCGTGAGGGAGATCGCGGTTTGGGACGACAATCCCGAACAGCGGTACAGCCAGGGCGAGATCCGCGAAATTCTCGATACCGCGGTGGCCAGCCTGAAGCCGATCTTCCGAACGGTCTTCATCCTCAGGGACGTGGAAGAGCTTTCGACCGAAGAGACGGCCGAGGCGCTTGGCCTGTCGGTGGCGGCTGTGAAGAGCCGGCTGCTCAGGGCCCGGTTGCAGCTACGCGAGAAACTCACCCGAGCCTTTAAGCGAAAGGGAGACCAGATCCTTGGTTACGTGTAAGGACTTCCTCAGGGAACTCGGCGACTATCTCGACGAATCCGTTGATCCACAGGTGAGAGAGGAACTCAGCAAGCACATCAACGAGTGCCCCAATTGCTGGGTTGTCCTGAACACCACTCAGAAGACCATTCAGGTCTACAAGGGCATGGATCCGGAACCGCTGCCCGAAGGCGTTCACGACCGCCTGATCGGCGCGTTGGAAAAAAAGATCAAGAGCCAGGCCTGAGCCCCAATCTTCAGGCTTCGTCCGCACCCGGACACACCGACTTCCAATAGGGGCAGTACCTGCACGCCGTGCCCGGCTTCATCGGATATCCGCCATTCGAGGCCGCGTTCCTGAACTGAGCGATTGCCGACATCACTCTGCGTTCGGCATCCTCGTCCGTCCCGACCTCAATCTCCCTGCCCGATTCCAAGAGGAAAAGGCACGCCCGCACGGGGGCGCCGCCGGCGATTGCCCGCAGCGCCAGCGAGTAGATCTGAAGCTGAAGCATGTACTCTGACATGAGATCCGGACCCGCATGGCCTGTCTTGTAGTCGACGATGGTCACCCCTGACGAGTCCTCGAACCAGAGGTCGATCACGCCCCTGACCAGCATTCCATCGATGCCGGCGAGGAAGTTGTATTCGCGTTCAACGCGGCGAGCCGCCTTCGCGCGGGCGCCCAGGTCGCTGTCGCGGAAAACTGCGGCCAGCCGCAGCGCTTCGGCCGATGGGTTCGGCACGCTCTCGCCGGCCAGCAGGGCGTGAACCTCCGAGCCCAGCCGCATGCCGCCGCTCTCGACTGCGTCCTCATTGCCGCCGGCCAGTTCACCCGAGGCCGCGCCCGCGGGCGCCGGCTGAGCGGGCCAGCGGATTTCGCTGCCCAGCCAGTATCGGCGTGGGCATGAGTCGAATCGCGCCAGACTGGTGGCCGTGATCTCCGGAGGAACCCATCTGTCCTCCGGCATCGGATCCCGCCATTCCACCTCGGTTCTGGACTGTCCGGATTCGATGCGCACGATATCGGGCAAGCCGGACCGCACGACCACACGGACTCCATTCGATTCCGCCGCCGCGTCCGGCGTATCGGGCCATTCGATCTCCCAGGCCTGCTCAATCTGAGCCGGCCAGGGACACCGGCTGCGCGACTTATCGCGCCATGAGAGCAGCAGGTGCGACTTCGCCCGCGTCATGGCGACGTAAAGAAGCCGGTCTGCCTCGGCGTCGCTGTCCTGCTTGGACTGGCGCGGCGTGCGGGCGTAGGCGAAGTCGGCCTGGCCGTCGAGGCCGGATGCGTCGCGCCAGCGGGCGCCGAGTCCGAATTCGGGCGAGTAGTTCAGCGAACCCGAATCGTTGCCCGTGCCGCGGTCCATGGCGGCGATGGCGACGATCTCGAACTCGAGTCCCTTTGACTTGTGGATGCTGAGGATCTGCACGGCATCGGCGGAATCCGTCTGCGGCGCGTTCGGTTCCCTGGTGGAGGCCAGGCTGTCGATGCTCTCGATCCAATAGGCCCAGTCGCCCGGATGCGACGACTCCAGGCCCTGCAGCATGTCGAGGAACTTCTCGAAGTTGGCCCGGCCCCGCGAATCGAGCCTGTTGTAGTAACCGGTCTCGCCGGCGAATCGCGCCAGCAGCAGCGGCGCGGCCGTCTGGTCCCGAAGTTGGCGCATGGCTTCGATCGCCTCACCTGCCTCAGGTGGAGGGAACGCGCCGTTTTGTTTCGACAGGAAGATCTCTTCGTCGGCAAGGCCCAAAAAGGGCGAGCGCAAGAGCCCGAAGACGGCGGCGTGGTCGGCGGGGCTGTCCATCACCCGCAGCCAGTTGATCGAGTCGATGATCTCGGGTTCATCGAAGAAATTGCGGCCGCGGGCGATGACGCAGGGGATGCCAAACTGCTCGAATGCCGCTTCGATCTGGTCGAACGACGAACTGGTCCGGGCCAGCACGGCACACTCCGACCAGGGAACATCCAACTGCGTCTTCAACTCCGCCAGCCGCGCGGCGAGCCATAGCGCCTCGGCTTCGGGCGATTCGTTTTCGCCGTCGATCCGTTGGATTTCGATGCGCGGGCCGGCGAGGCCGGCTTCGGCGCCTTCGGCCGGGATCAGACGGTGCGGCGCGATGCCGGGCGTGGCGCCGGAGTGGGCCAGCCGTTCGATGGGTGCAAGCAGCTCGGGCAGGCTGCGGTAGTTCGATTCCAGCCGGTCGATCTCACCGCCGGCGGCCGCAACTTCCTGTTCGTAGGCGGCGAAAAGCGCCGGATCGGCGTCGCGGAAGGCGTAAATGGCCTGGTTGGCGTCACCGACGGCGAAGAACCGGCCCGGAGTCCGCAGCAGCCCGACGATGCTCCACTGGATGGGGTTGGTGTCCTGGACCTCGTCCATCAGAATCGCCTTGAAACGCCCCTGCAACTCCTGGCGGAGGGCCGTGTGCGATTGAAGCAGCGAGAGCGCGTATTCTTCCAGGTCTGCAAAATCGAGCCCCGACAACAGGCGCTTCCTCCGCCGGAACTCTTCCTCGATGCCGGTGAGCAGCCGCCGTAGCGCGCCCCGGTCTTCGCCGTGCCTGATCCAAAGGGCCAGTGGCGCGGCCTCCACCGCCATGTCGCGGGCTGCTTTGAGTTCGTCCTGGCCCGGCATCTTCTTGCCGCCAGGGAGTTTGAATGCGGCGAGCACGTCGAGCCACTCGTCGCCTGCCATCGTGTCCCGCGTCTGCACGAAACCGTTGACCAGGTCGAGTCTTCTGCGCTGCGCGTCAGTGGCCGGAAACGCAAGCGCCGCGGCCGACTCTGCCAGCAGCCGCGCGATATCGGCCGCCATCGCCGGCAGCAGGGCGCCGAGGTCGGGCTCCGAGGCCAGCGCCGCCGCCGCGCCGCCGTAACGGCGCAATCGCTTGTAGAGTCCGGCCAGATCGGAGGCGGGCCGCTCCGACGCCCAGGCGTCGATCAATTGCGCGAACGATTCAGGCTGTTCGGTGGCGACGCGGTCCAGCACCGCCGCGGTGGCCGAGGCCAGTTCGACATCGGCCTGCAACTCGTCCAGCACCGTAAATTCGGGATCCAGTCCGGCGGCGATGGCATTTTCGCGAAGGATCGAATTGCACAGCCCGTGGATGGTGGACACCGGCGCGCGCTCGATCTTCTGGCGCATTTCGATGTCCTGTTGATAGCGTTTCACCAGGCGGCTTTTCAACTCCCGCGCCGCCTTTTCGGTGTAGGTGATGGCCAGGATCGTCTCCGGGTCAACACCCTTGCCGATCAGCCAGGCAAACCGCTCCACCAGCACGCGCGTCTTGCCCGAGCCGGGACCGGCCACGCAGCAGACATCCTGGCCTTCGCGTTCGACGGCGCGCTGTTGTTCGGGCGACAGAGTCATTCGCAGCCATTGTCCCCGAAACGCCATCCTCAACGGAACCGCCGGACACGGCGCGGGATACAATGCGAGGACGCATCCGCGGCCAGCCGTGACGATACCCGCCAAGACACGACAACCCTTTCCGGTCCGCTACCGCGTGGTCTCCTTCATGGTGGCCATGGCGGGAGTCACCTATCTGGACCGCGTCGCCATCGCCACGCTCGCGCCAGCCATCATGCGCGACCTCAACCTGTCGAAGATGGAGATGAGTTTCGTCTTCAGCGCCTTCACGCTGGCCTATGCTTTGTTCGAGGTGCCGACGGCCTGGTGGGGCGAGCGCATCGGGACGCGAAGGGTGTTGACGCGCATCGTCGTCTGGTGGTCCGCCTTCACCGTTGCCACCGGCGCGGCCTTCAACCATTCAAGCCTGCTCATCCTGCGCTTTCTGTTCGGCGCCGGCGAGGCGGGCGCATGGCCGAATGCGGCGCGCACGTTTTCGCGCTGGATTCCGGCCGGGGAGCGCGGCACGGTCCAGGGCATCTTCTTCGCCGGTGCTCATCTGGCCGGAGGACTGACGCCGCTGCTGGTCGTCTGGCTGTCGGCGTACCTGCATTGGCGTGCCGTGTTCGCGGTGCTGGGCGCGGTGGGTTTCCTGTGGGCGGCGGCATGGTGGATGTGGTTTCGCGACGAACCTGCGGAGCACCCCAGCGTCAGCGCGCAAGAGGCGCGCTACATTCTGGAGAACCGCGGCGGCGGCGGCGATCAGCACCACGGCGGCAAGATGTGGATCCGCCTGGTCAGCCACCCAGGCGTACTCGCCCTCTACGTTACATACTTCGCCAATACCTACGGCTTCTACTTCCTGATCACCTGGCTGCCTGCCTATCTAGAACAGCGCCGCGGTTTCACGCCGGCTGAATTGAGCCTGTTCGCCGGGCTGCCGCTGATGTTGAGCGTGGCCGCGGACCTCACCGGCGGCATGGCCACAGACTTCATGGCGCGCCGCTTCGGGGTCCGCTTCGGGCGTGTCGCTGTCGGATCGTCGGCCTACGCCGTGGCCGCGATTTCTATGTTTGCCGCCACTGCCGCGGCCGAGGCCCGCACGGCGGCCGTCCTCATCGCCGTCGCGGCGGCGGCCTCGATGTTCACGCTCGGCGCCAGTTGGGCGACGGCCATCGAGATTGGCGGCCGGAACTCCGGCATCGTCAGCGCCGCCATGAACACCAGCGGCCAGGTGGGCGGGATTCTTAGCCCCATCGTGCTGGCCCTGATCGTGGAGCGTTTCGACAACTGGAGCCTGCCGCTGCTGGTGATGGCAGTCCTCTATACTGCGGCCGCGCTGGCGTGGCTGGTTATCGATCCGCGGAAGCCGCTGGTGGAACCGCGTTAGCCGGGAGCTGAGAGAGGATCCGGTTCTGGATCCACTCTGCATCCCACCACTCGATGGGGTTCACCTGCACGCCGTCGATCTGCATCGAGAAATGCAGGTGGTCGCCGGCGGCAAGCCCGGTGGCGCCGGTCCGGCCGAAAATCTGGTCGCGTTTGACCATCTCGCCTGGCTTCACCTTGATTTCGCTCAAGTGGGCGTAGATTGACTGCAAACCATAGCCGTGATCAATGACCACGCAGTTGCCGTAGATTCCGAGCGGCCCGGCAAAGACCACCTTGCCCGAGTTCGCCGCCTCGACCGGCGCGCGGGCGACGCGCGAAAGGTCGAAGCCAAGGTGGGTCTGCTCGTCGATCTTCTTGCCGGCATACATGTAGCTGCGGATGTCGGCGAATAGCGCCTCCACCTGCGTATTCAACATCTGCTTGAACGGCGGCGTCCAGAGGAATTGTTCGGTAGTCTGCAGTCTCATCCCGGCCAGTGTACGGTTGTTTTCGTCACGCATCTGGCGGTTGATACGCAGGAATCGCTCGATTGGGGCGCCGGATCCGCCGGGGTCGAGTTCGCCCAAAGCCTTCGAGATAAAACGGTCGTCGAGCGGGAGCGAGCGTCTTCGCCACGCGCGCGGCGACACCTGGTATCGGAAGACCGCGCTGGCCTGGGCTCCTGCCGGATTTGAGGCATAGACAGCAGCCTGCTCGGACACAGCGACATCCCACGGCCATGCGAACAGGCAGAACCTATCGCCCGGCGAGGCCGAACCCGGGACCTGGTAGCTGCGGAAACGGTACTTGCCCACTTTCACGCCGGACTCGGTCCAATAGCCGGAGACCCGGAACCGGACCAGCGCCGAGCCGCCCTGGTTGATGTACAGAAGTTCGTCGCTGGCGGAAACCGAAGGCGGATCCAGGTTGATGGTGACGTCATAGACGCGCGTGGTCACCTTCCCGCGAAGATTGTTCGCCACCGCCTGGATGGTGAGTTTGGCGGGTCCGCCTTTGAATCCCAGCTTCGGGTCGGCCCCAATCTTAACGGGATAGACGGCCGGCGGCTGCTTCGTCCGCCAGAACGTGAGCCAGACGGCCTCGCGTTGCAGGCCCGCCTGGGTGTGCGCCGCGCCCTGGTCGAGCGAAACCTGCAGGACCCTGATGCCGTGCGGGCTCGCCACATTCACGCCAAACTGCGTCGACGGGCCGATCACCGAAGGCGCCGGGGAGACATCGATCACCGCCGGGGCCGAGAGATAAAAGAGAACGGCCGGCACACCGATCAACACGAGCAGCGCGCCGGCCAGGAGAGTCGTTTTCACCCTCTCAGCGTAACGCTTCAGCTATACAGCCTGTCGTTCACCGGGTCCTTGTCCCACTGCGGCGTGGGCGCGAAGTATTCGGTGCCGGGCATCAGGTGCTGCTTGATGACGTCGGGGTTGAGTTCGATGCCAAGGCCCGGCGTGTCCGGAACCGCAGCAAAGCCTTTGTCCACGATCGGCTTCTTGATGCCGGTGACCATGTCATGCCACCACGGGACGTCCTGCGAGTGGAACTCCATAACCAGGAAATTCTCCGTAGCCGCGGCGCAATGGACGTTGGCCATGAACGATACGGGCGTGCCGGCGAAGTGCATCGCCATGGCGTGGCCGTACTCCATCGCCGCATCGCCGATCTTTTTGGTCTCCAGCAATCCGCCGGAACTCGCCAGGTCGGGGTGGATGATGTCGACCGCGTGGTTCTTGCAGAGTTCGATGAACGGCTCCTTGAGGTAGATGTCCTCGCCGGTCAGCGTCGGGATGTCGATGGCGTCGGTGATCTGCTTCCACAATTCCGTGTGCATCCATGGGATCATGTCTTCCAGCCAGGCGAGGTTGTATTTCTGCAGCGCCTTGCCGAGTTTGATGCAGGAGTTCACGCCGATATGGCCGAAGTGGTCGGCGGCGAGCGGGATATCCATGCCGACGACCTCGCGGACTTTGCCGACATAATCAGCCATTAGTTCCGCGCCCTTGTCGGTCAACTCCATGCCGGTGAACATGTGCTGGACCTGATTCGCGCTGCGCTGGGTAACGCCGGCGGGCCGGGTGACGCAGCCAGGGATGTTCTCGACAAGCCCGATTCCGAGGTCCATCTTCAGCCAGGTGTAGCCGTGGTCGAAGCGGGCCTTCATGCGCTCGCCATAGACCTTCGGGTCGCGTGACATGTCGGTGTCGCAATACAGCCGGATCTTGTCGCGAAACTTGCCGCCCAGCATCTGGTAGCAGGGCACGCCATAGGCCTTGCCGGCTAGATCCCAAAGCGCCATCTCCACGCCGCAAACGCCGCCCGCCTGACGCGCATGGAAGCCGAACTGTTTGATGCGCCGGAAGATCTTATCCACGTCGCAAGGGTTCTGGCCGAGAATGCGCGACTTCAGCATCAGCGCGTAGTTCGGCGACGCCCCGTCGCGGACTTCGCCATAGCCCACCAACCCCTGGTTGGTTTCTATGCGGATAATCGGGCAGCGCATCGGCGCGCCCACAACGTGAGCCACCCGCAGGTCCGTGATCCGCAGGTCGGAAGGTTTCGAGGCAGTCCGGACATTGCCCTGGTAGGCCTGGATGGTCTCTTCCGCCCAGAACGTACCCAGCGCCGCCGCGCCCACTGACCGGCCGAGGAAACTCCTGCGGCTAGTCTTGAACCGGTTCTGATGCCACTTCTTCGTCGTGCTCATTGTGATTGGTCTCCTCGTCGTTCTACTGCGGTGATCTCGGCGTCATCTTCACGGTCGATCCCTTGGCAGCGGCCCACTTGTTAAACGCCTCGATCATGTCGGGCGTCCACTGTGAATCGATCTGCCCTGGGGTGTATTTCTGCTCGCGCAGCATCTGGTGGCCCCACTGGTCGCGCAACCGCGTCAGTTCGCTGTCGTTTGCCACGCGCTCGGCCAGATGGGCGGGGATGAACGTCAGTCCTTCGGGATCGCTCAGCACGATGTCGCCCGGAAGTATAGTGACTTCGCCGATGCGGATCGGGACGTTGATGCCGGTCAGCGTCACGTTGGCGATCGCGCTGGGGTGGAAGTCGCGGGCAAAGACTTTGAACCCTTTGATCTCTGAGATGCCCGAGACATCGCGCACCCCACCGTCCACCACCAGGCCCGTGCCGGTCTTGGTCATGATCGACGTCGCCAGGTTGTCGCCGATGATCGTGCCGCCATCGATCTTGCCGAACAGGTCAATCACCATCACATCGCGCTTCACCAGCGTGTCGATCACCCACGCGTTCTGCCCGCCACGGCCGACGCGGTTTTCCTTCTTGGCCTGCTCGGTGACGTACTTGTCGAGGTCCGGGCGGCGAGGCATGAACACGCCAGTCACCACTCTGCCCACCAACCGGTCGCCCTTGGGATCGTCGACGTTCACAGTCTTGAAGCCGCTGACAAACTGCGTAGTGTAGCCGAGCCGCCGCAGCGTGCCCCAGGCCTCTTCCGCCGTCGCTTCCTTCAGTTTGTCGAGCACGGCATCGGGCACTTTGGGCCGGCCGTCCGGGAACCGTTCGCCGGTCCACTCGGCCGTCATCGCCGTCCGCTGTTCATTGCTGAACATCCCGATCTGCGCCGCGGCCGGGACCGCCGCCAGCGCAAGGATCGCAGTAAGAATTTTCTGCATCTTCATTAGCTGCCTCGAATACGTAATCTGGAAGAACTGCTCGCCCAAACATCTCAACCCAGCCGCGACGGACTCCACCGCTGCGTCAGGATCGCACGTATTGTTTCAAAGAACCGCCGCGGGTTCAATCCCTGTTTTGGCTTCTGAACAAATGTTCACGGCGACCGCCGGACGCCCGACGCCGTCCTGACGACTCCACTCCTGCCGGCGGCCGGGCGCTGTGGGGCGGGCTCACCGGAGGCTTGCCCGGCCCGGCCACGAGCCGCTGCCGCCTCCTTCTGCCGCGTATCGGCGGCCTTATGCTCAGCGGCGTAAGGGCAATCGGTGCACTCCCCCCCGCAGGTGGTGCATTTTCGCTTCTTGATACGCATCTGGAGTCGCCGGACCCACGCGGGGTCCGGCCGTGGAGATTGGGATGGCATGGGTTTATGTCCGCGCCGTATCGAAGTGCAAATGCCTCGATCCGGCTTATGGGAGTGTTTATTGCAATTTCGGATGAAAAAGACTGATATTGGGAACCGGTCTTGACTCTCCGGCAGTTTCGGCTGCCAGAGGGGATCGGGATTCTGACCCTGGCCGTCATTGGGAAGATAGCCGCGACAATCCTATCACAGCCCATATGTATCATCCCACCGTCGCTGGAGATTGATCTTTACGCCAACGTACACTCCGGGCTTACCATGGATGTACAGCGATGTTCAAAACCATTCGGGAGCAGATCGACACCATCTTCAGGGAAGATCCGGCCGCCAAGAGCGTCCTCGAGATCTTCCTCTGTTACCCCGGCTTCCACGCCATCCTGCTCCATCGTCTGGCGCACCGACTCTTCAAGATGGGCATCCCCATCCTGCCCCGCACCATCAGCCAGACCTCGCGCTTCCTCACCGGGATCGAGATCCACCCTGGGGCAACCATCGGCCGGCGGTTCTTCATCGACCACGGCATGGGCGTCGTGATCGGCGAGACCACCGAGATCGGCGACGACGTCATGCTCTACCACGGCGTGACGCTGGGCGGCCGTAGCCTCAACAAAGGCAAGCGCCACCCCACCATCGGCAACCGCGTGACGGTAGGCGCCGGCGCGAAGGTGCTCGGCCCCATCCTGGTCGGCGACGACTCCGCCATCGGTGCGAATGCCGTTGTGACCCACGATGTTCCGGCCGATTCGATCGCGACCGGCATCCCGGCGATCGTGCGTCCGCGTACGGAGAAACAACGCGAGCCCGCCGTCGACCCGACGAGCTACATCGACCCGGCGATGTACATCTGACATTCAGCGGCGTTGACCCGGTAGCCAGGGTCCTCGTTACTCGCACTTTTGTGCCCTAGCCGCAGGGTCAACGCAAAGACACCGCGACCGGGCAACCAGGTCGGTCTGGTTGCCCGGTCGCGGTGAAAAACCCCGGGGATTACGCCCGCGCGAGAACAGCCTCGACTTCTTGCGTCTGGCCCGCGATCGGCGGGATACGCGTCGCACGGACGTACACGGTGTCGCCCTCGATGAGGCGCAACGCTTCGGCGTCACCACGGGTGATCTGGGCGGTGAAGGGCGTGTGGTCCGCTGCCGTCGTCAGCTCTACGCGAACCTCGAAGCCCAGCACGACAACTCGGTCGACCTTGGCCCGGAGCACGCCGGTGGCCGCCACATTGCCCTCGGCCTGGGAGATGGCCATGTCGGGGGTCCGGCCCACGCGGATGTCGTGCGGACGCACCAGTGTCCCGTTCAGCGTCGACACCGCGCCGAGGAACGACATCACGAACGGATTGCTGGGGCTGTCGTAGACCTCGGTCGGGGAACCGACCTGCTCGATACGGCCCTTGTTGAGCACCGCGATCCGGTCGGCGACGTCGAGCGCCTCGGCCTGGTCGTGGGTGACCAGCACCGTGGTCACATGCACCTCGTCGTGCAGGCGGCGCAGCCAGGCCCGGAGGTCGTCGCGCACCTTGGCATCGAGAGCACCGAAGGGCTCGTCGAGCAGCAGCACCTTGGGGTCGACCGCGAGGGCTCGCGCCAGCGCCATGCGCTGACGCTGACCGCCGGAGAGCTGGCTGGGGTAGCGCGTCTGGAAACCGCTGAGGCCCACCACCTCCAGCAGATCGTCGACCTTGGCCTTGATCTCCGCCTTGGGCTTCTTGCGGATCTTCAGCCCGAATGCGACGTTCTCACGGACGGTGAGGTGCTTGAACGCCGCGTAGTGCTGGAAGACGAAACCGATGCCGCGGCGCTGCGGCGGCACGCCGGTGACGTCGTTGCCCTTGATGGTGATGGTGCCGGTGTCCGGGGTGTCGAGCCCGGCGATGGCCCGCAACAGCGTCGACTTGCCCGAGCCGCTGGGGCCCAGCAGCGCGGTCAGCGACCCCTCGGGCACGTCGAAGTCGACGTTGTCCAAGGCCGCGAAGTCGCCGTATCGCTTGTTGGCACCGCGCACCGTGATGGCCGGCGTCCTGCCCTGCTTGTGCTCGTCGCTCATGTTCGGTTCTTCCTATCGAAAGCTATTGTGCCGCCCGGGCACGCCGGGCGTCGAGGATCACCTGCACGATCAGCACGATCACCGCGACCGCCATGAGCACTGTCGACATGGCGTACGCGCCGTATTCGGCGCCGCGGTTGTACCGATCGGAGACCAGCAGGGTGAGGGTCTGAGATTGGCCGGGCAAGTTGGAGGACACCATGATGACGGCGCCGTACTCGCCCAGCGTGCGGGCGACGGTCAGCACGATGCCGTACGTCAGGCCCCAGCGGATGGACGGCAGTGTGATCCGCCAGAACGTCTGCCACCACTGCGCGCCGAGGGTGGAGGCCGCCTCTTCCTGGTCCGTGCCCAGCTCGTGCAGCACCGGTTCGACCTCGCGGATCACGAAAGGCACGGTGACGAAGATGCTGGCCAGCACGATGCCGGGGAACCCGAAGATGATCTTGAATCCCCAACTGTGCTCGACGAATCCGAGCAGACCCGCCGATCCCCACAGCAGGATCAAGGCAACGCCGACGACCACGGGCGACACCGCGAACGGCAGATCGATCACCGCCTGCAGCACGCTCTTACCGCGGAACCGGTTGCGGGCCAACACCAACGCGGTCGGCACCCCGAACAGCACGTTGAGCGGCACCACGATGGCGACGACCAGCAGTGTCAGTTGCAACGCGGAAATGGCTGCCGGCGTGGTGATCTGGGCGAAGAACTCGCCCAGGCCGGGCTGGAATGTCCGCCACAGGATCAGGCCGACGGGCACGATGACGAGCACCGTGATGTAGGCCAGCGCCAGGTACCGGGCCAGGTAACGAACCACCGGCGAGAGGGTCATCAGGCCAGCTCCTGACGTTTGGCCGCACGCGAACCGATGATCCGCAACACGAACAGCACCACGAACGAGATCACCAGCAGCACAATCGAGATCGCGGCCGCGCCGGTGGGGTCGTCGTTCTCGATCAGAGTGCGGATCCACTGCGACGACACCTCGGTCTCGCCGGGCACCGCGCCGCCGATGAGCACCACCGAACCGAATTCACCGATGGCCCGGGAAAAGGCCAGACCGGCGCCCGAGAGCAGTGACGGCAGCAGCGCCGGCAGCACCACCTTGGTGAAGATCACGAAGTTGTTGGCGCCCAGCGACGCGGCCGCCTCTTCGGTCTCCTGGTCCAATTCGAGCAGCACCGGCTGCACCGACCGCACCACGAACGGCAGTGTCACGAACAGCAGCGCGACTCCGATGCCCCACTTGGTGTGCTGCAGATGCAGATGCACCGGACTGGCCGGACCGTAGAGCGCCAGCATCACAAGGCTGGCCACGATGGTCGGCAGCGCGAACGGCAGGTCGATGACCGCGTCGACCAAACGTTTGCCCACGAAGTCGTCCCGGGTCAGCACCCACGCCACCAACAGGCCGAAAACCAGGTTGATGAGCGCGACAGCTGCCGAGACCTCCAGCGTCACCCGGAAGGACGCCACGGCCGAGTTCGACG
>JACZJQ010000289.1 GCA_014860455.1 Bryobacteraceae bacterium
GAACTTCGCTGTCTCCGAGGTTGTGTTCAAAGATTCCCGTGACCAGGACGCCGATGATGGCGGCGACGCCGAAGTTGAGAGCCCAGATGGCGGGATCGCCGGGGGGGAGTTTCGATGCGGCGCGGAGCCAGAGGGCGGCGGGCCAGAGGAGAAAAGCCAGGATGAACAAGGTGGCGGGGATGCCACGTTCGGCGGAATACTGCAGATAGATGTTGTGCAGGTGGCCGTAGAAGCCCGTGGGCAGGGGGCGGTGGAAGGTGGAGGGGACATAGGAATTGAACTGCCGGCCGACCTGTTCGGGGCCGAGTCCGAGCAGCGGGTGGGCTTGGATCATCTTCATGCCGGTGGTCCAGGAGACGATGCGGTGCTGGTTGGAGTCGAGTTCACCTTGAGGACGGGCGATGGAGGTGATGCGACTGCGAAGGCTATCGGGTCCGGCGAGAGTGACGCCGAGGAGCAGGACGGGGAAGGCGAGCAAGGCCCAGGGTTTCCAGCGGGCAAGCAGGAAGAGGCAAGCGGCGGCGGCGGCGATCCAGACGCCACGGGTGAAGCCGAGCACGAGGGCGGCGCCGGTGACGGTGAGGGTGAAGATGGCGAGGAAGCGGAGACGGCGTTCAAGACGGCCCCAGAACAGCAGGCAGAGGGCGGCGAGGAAGACGAACATCATCTGCGAGGAGAACGTCATCCAGTGGCTCATGAAGCCAGTGATGCGGTCGGCGACGTAGCTCTGGTAGAAGTCTTCTCCGGCGCGGGCGGCGCGGAGCCATTTTTCGGCGAATTGCCAGCAGGAGCGGAGGGCAGCGGCCGAGCCGGCGATCATCCAGACGATGGCAAGGGCTTTGAAGTCGGAGGCGCCGCGGAAAGAGATGTAGACCAGGGGCAGCAGGGCGAGGACATAGAGCTTGCGGATTTGGGGCAGGCCGGTGCGGAGGTCGCCGGCGGCGAAGTAGGAGATCGAGGTCCAGAGGATGAACAGGCCGAGGGGGATGAACCAGACGGGCAAGGCAAGGCGGGGCCTGGAGGCGATGAATGCGACGATGGCCAAGCCCAGTAGAATCTGTGAGATGGCGATGGAAAACAGGGCCGCGGCGGCGGAGCCGAATGCGGCGCAGAACAGGATCCTCGGCCAGCGGCCTTCAGGCAGTGTCACGGCGATATTAGTGTGACACAATGAGGCCTGCGACCATCTGTATAGACACTATGATCGAAGTTCACCTGCTACGTCATGGGATCGCCGAGGATGTGGGTCCGTCGGGCCGGGATGCGGATCGTGCTCTGACGTCGGAAGGGCGGAAGAAACTGCGCCAGGTGCTGCAGAGAGCGAAGAAGGCGGGGTTGAAGCCGGATCTGGTTTTGTCGAGTCCGTATAAGCGGGCGGTGGGGACTGCGGAGTTGGCGGTGGAAGTGCTGGGTTGTCCCTATGGGGTGATTGAGACGGCTGTGTTGACGCCGGGGGCGAGGCCGGAACAGGTTTGGGCGGAGATCCGGGCGCACAAGCAGGCGCGGCGGATCGTGCTGGCCGGGCATGAGCCGTTGTTCAGCCAGTTGGCGGCGTTTTTGCTGGACTCGCCGTCGCTAAATGTGGATTTCAAGAAGGGCGCGATGATGCGGATCGATTTTGAGACGACTGGGGCGGCGCCGAGGGGGGTGTTGAAGCACTTCATGACGGCGGCGACGTCGATTTAGTTCGGCTATGAAATGCCGGCGAGGGCGCCTGCGGCGGGCTGCGGCAATCGTCCGGCTGAGAGAGGCGGCATGAACGCGAAGCAGCGCGCAGTGGTGGCGGCCGCGCGGAAACTGGCCTCGCTGCCGCACCGGTTGTGGGTGACGGGCGAAGTCCACGAGCCGCTCAGAAACAGCCGGGTCCAACAATGCCTGAGCCAGGTTGCGGCTGAACGCGGGTGAGTCAAAAGCCCATCTCCGGGTCAACGCAGGTTACCGGGGCTTCCGTATCCCCGCCGCCTCTTTCAAATAGCCGGTGAACGACTCAAGCGCTTTTGAAAGGTAGCGGCGCTCCAGGCGGATGTAGCCCACACGGCGGCTGGCCTTGGGCTCGATCTCAATCATGCGGCAGCCCTGGCTCAGCCCCCTTGCCATCTCCGGCACGATACTCACGCCGAAACCGGCTCGGATCAACTCGAAGATCGTCAGGAACTGATCCGCTTCAAACTGGCCCGTGAATCGCGCCCTCACCCGGTCGCACACCGCCAGAGTTTCGTCGCGCAGGCAGTGGCCGTCCTTCAGGATGAGGAGACGCTCCTCGGAGAGGCGGCGCAGCTGAACTTTTTCCGACGAAGCCAGCGGGTGGTCATTAGGGACGGCGAGGTAAAGGGGGTCCCGGAACAGTTCTTTCATCACCAGTCCGGCGCCCGCCACAGGCAGGCTCACCACCGACACGTCGAGCAGTCCGTCTAGCACCTGCTGGACCAGTTCCGCCGTTGTCCCCTCGCGGACATTCAGATCGACGCCTGCATAGCGTTCAGTAAACCCCCTAAGAAGCGGCGCCAGATAGTAGGGCAGGATCGTCGGGATCGCTCCCACGCGCAGCCCGCCATGCACTCCTTCGCGCGCCCGTTCAAAATGGTCGGGCAGCGCCGCGGCGTCCTCCAGAAGGGCCTGCGCCCTGCCGAGGATGGCTTCCCCGAGCGGCGTCAGTTCAATCCTCCGGTTCAGCCTCTCGAACAGCGCCGCGCCCAAGCCCTGTTCGAGCTTGGCGATCTGCTCGGACAGAGACGGCTGGGCGATCCCCAGATCGTCGGCGGCCCTCGTGAAACTTCCCGTCCGCGCGACGGCGCAGAAGTACTCCAGTTGCCGCAAATCGAACCCGCGTATGCGCGCCTTCTGAACCATAGGGAACTCCGATCACAACGATAGTCTCAATCGTATTGACCTATGTCAACCGGGGCCGCATACTGCTCGTATGATAATGACCAAGAAGTCGATCCTCACCGTCTTCGCGGTTGCAGCAGCCTCAGTTATGCTGACGCAAGCCGTAAGCGCTCAGACACCCCAATCGAACTCGTTCTGGTGGCCGGAGAAGCTTGATCTCTCGCCGCTGAGGCAGCATTCTCCTGAGTCCAACCCGCTGGGCAAGGACTTCGATTACGCCAAGGCATTCGCCACGCTTGACCTGAAAGCCGTAAAGCAGGACATTCACAAATCGCTCACCACTTCGCAGGACTGGTGGCCGGCCGATTACGGCAACTACGGTCCGTTCTTCATCCGCATGGCCTGGCACAGCGCGGGCACGTACCGCACGATGGACGGGCGCGGCGGCTCGGACGGCGGACAGCAGCGGTTCGATCCGCTCAATAGCTGGCCTGACAACGGGAACCTGGACAAGGCCCGGCGCCTGTTGTGGCCGGTGAAGCAGAAGTATGGCCGGAAACTCTCCTGGGGAGACCTGATGGTGCTCGCCGGCAACGTGGCGATGGAGCAGATGGGCCTGAAGACGTTCGGCTTCGCGGGCGGGCGCGCCGACGAGTGGGAGCCGGATCTGGTCTACTGGGGCCCGGAAAAGAAGATGCTCGCCGATCAGCGCTACAGCGGCGAGCGTAAGCTCCAGAACCCGCTGGCAGCCGTGCAGATGGGCTTGATCTACGTCAATCCCGAAGGCCCGAACGGCAAGCCCGATCCGCTGGCCGCGGCCAAGGACATCCGCGATACGTTCGGTCGCATGGCGATGAACGATGAAGAGACGGTGGCGCTGATTGCGGGAGGCCACACGTTCGGCAAAGCCCATGGCGCGCATGACGTGGGCAAGTGCGTTGGGCCCGAGCCGGCTGCGGCGGGCGTCGAGCAGCAGGGCCTTGGCTGGCGGAACAACTGCGGCAAGGGCAACGCGGGCGACACGGTGACCAGCGGATTGGAGGGGGCGTGGACGGCATCTCCGGTTAAGTGGTCAAACCAATACCTGGACAATCTGTTCCAATTCGAATGGGAGCAGACAAAGAGCCCCGCCGGCGCCATTCAGTGGATTCCGGCGAAGGGCCAGGCTCGCAACCTCGTGCCCGATGCCCACGATCCGAAGAAGCGCCACGCGCCGATCATGTTCACCACCGACCTGGCGCTGAAATTCGATCCGGCTTACCGTGCCATCGCTATGCGCTTCTGGCAGAAGCCGGCGGAGTTTGAACTCGCCTTCGCCAAGGCGTGGTTCAAGTTGACCCATCGCGACATGGGTCCGCGCAGCCGGTATCTGGGAACCGACGTTCCCAGCGAAGAGTTGATCTGGCAAGACCCGCTGCCCAAAGCCGCGGCGGCCATCAACGCAGCCGACATCGCCACACTGAAGACGCGGATCCTCTCGTCGGGGCTCAGCGTACCTGAACTGGTGCGGACGGCCTGGGCGTCGGCGTCTTCGTTCCGCGGCACCGACATGCGCGGCGGCGCCAACGGCGCGCGCATCCGCCTTGCTCCACAGAAGGACTGGGAAGTCAACAACCCGGCTGAACTCGCCAAGGTCCTCCAGCGTCTGGAGAGCATCCAGCAGGAGTTCAACCGCGCCCAGAGCGGCAAAAAGGTTTCGCTGGCCGATGTGATCGTGCTGGCAGGCACGGCCGCCGTCGAGCAGGCCGCCAAGAGTGCCGGCGCCAACGTGCAGGTCCCCTTTACGCCCGGCCGCGTGGACGCCACTCAGGCCCAGACCGACGCGGCATCGTTCGCCGTGCTGGAACCGGCGGCTGATGGATTCCGGAACTACTACCGTCCGGGCCAAATGTTCTCGCCGGCTGAAATGCTGGTCGACAAGGCGAACAAGCTGAAGCTGACCGTACCGGAGATGACGGTGCTCGTGGGCGGCATGCGGGCGCTGAACGCGAATACCGGCGGAGCCAAGCATGGCGTGTTGACGAGCCGTCCGGGCACGCTGACCAATGACTTCTTCGTGAACCTGCTGGACATGTCGACGAAGTGGACGAAGGTGGCGGCTACGGAAGGAGTGTATGAGGGCCGGGACCGCAAGACGGACGCGGTGAAGTGGACCGCAACGCCGGTGGATCTTGTCTTAGGATCGAACTCGGAACTGCGTGCCATCGCCGAGGTCTACGCCTCGGAGGACGGCAAACAGCAGTTCGCCCAGGACTTTGCCAAGGCCTGGACCAAGGTGATGAACCTGGACCGGTTCGACCTGCGCTAACCTCGTCCAGGCGACAAATGAACGGCGGCGTTGACCAGCGCCGCCGTTTTCGATTGTGAAAAAGGAAGCGGGCCGGCTTGTCACCGGCCCGCCAGTTATTTGAGCAGCAGCCGCGGGGTTAGAAGTAGAACTTCGCGCCCAGGACAGCGCGGCGCGCGTCGAGGGTGGAGGTGTACTGTCCGAAGGTACCGCTGACCTGCTTGCCAGCGGCGTCGAAGCGAGCGGTGGTATCGACACCCTGGAAGCTGGCGTGGTTGAAGAAGTTGTAGAACTCGAAGCGGAGTTGCAGCTTGTAGCGGTTCTCCTTGTCGAAGGGGATGTTCTTGTAGAACGAGACGTCGAAGACGTTCTGGCCGGGGCCGCGGAAGACGTCCTTGGGAGCGTTTCCGATGCCCAGTTCCGCTTTGGTGGGAGGGGCGAAGACGGAGGTGTTGAAGTGGCGTTTCTCCGTGCGTTCGCTCTTTGGCAGGATGGGGTTAGACAGCACGTTGATGCGGCTGTCGACGCCGGCGCCGCCGCCGCCGGTCAGATCCTGCGCCGCCACAAGCGAGTAGCCGACGCCCGAAGGAGACCCGCTGATCAGCGATGTGACGCCGGCGAGGTCCCAATTGTCGAAGACCCATTTGGCGACGGGGCTGTCCCAGAGCTTGGAGAGCTTGGGGATGTTGTAGACGTAGTTGAAGACGAAGTTGTGGGTGCGGTCAAAGTTGCCTTTGCCGTAGTTGCGCATGCGGAAGTCGAGGAAGGGGTTGATGGCATCGTTGTTGCCGTTGACGAAGTTCATGGACTTGGACCAGGTCCATGAGACGCCGTACATGAGCCCGTTGGACATGCGCTTGTTGATCTGGGTCTGGAGCGAATGGTAGTTCGAGTTGGACGCCATTTCGATGTACTGGATGTCGGCATAGCCGGGGTTGGGCCGGAGGAAGTTATCCGGCAGGGGCGTGTTGCCCGTGGTGGGGTCGATGCTGCTGGCCAGGAAGCGGGTTCCGTAGTTTAGAGCGTTGAGGCTGCGGCGTTGCAGGAGGTTGCGGCCGACGCTGCCGACGTAAGAGGAGTCGAGGACGGTGCCCCAGCCGATGGCCTGCTGGATGCCGAAGCTCCAGTTGTAGACGCGCGGAGGCTGGTAGCTGCGCTCGATGGCGAAGGTGCCTGGAGGCGAGGTGCGGAAGGGGCTGGCGAGCAGGTCGGCCATGGTGACGTATGTCGCCGAGTTTGTGATGGTGTTGGGCGGCTGCTCCCGGAGCTGGATGATCTGATCGTCGTTGAAACGGTCATAGAAGATGCCGGCGCCGCCGCGGATGGCGGTCTTGCCGGTACCGAAGACGTCCCAGGCAAAGCCGAGGCGGGGCGCGATCTGCACGCCGGGGTTGTCCATCACCTTTTCGTTGAACACATTCATGCCCTGGAACGGCGCCAGCGGGCTGGATGCGAACTGGCCGATGACAGCGGCGGGAAGGTATTGACCGGTCACAGGATCGAAGCCGACGCGTTGATTGGACGCGTTGCGGATGGGCTGGATCAGCGGCGGCTGCTTGGTGCGGTCGTAGACCTGGGGATCCCAAGCGGCCAGTTGGTCGCCGGCGCTCCAGGTTGGCTGGATGAGGTAGAACCTGACGCCTGCGTCGATGGTGAAACGCCGCGAGACCTTCCAGGTGTCCTGCGCGTACCACTCGACGTTCACATAGCGCCCGTGGCCGTGCGGGTGGTTGGTGGATTCGGTGTAGCTCTGGACGCTGCCCAGAGCCGCGTTCGAATAGGCGTAGTTGGTGTCGTAAGGGTTGTTGACGTCGCGGTTGAAGTTAAACGTGCCGTTGAAAGAAGAGCCCCGCTGCGCGTTGCGCGTCGTCTTCTCCAGGTAGACGCCGAACTTCATGTTGTGCGGGCCGCTGAGCCAGGAGAAGTTGTTGTTCCAGTTCCAGATGTTGTTGGTTCCGAAGAACGGGTAGCGGGCCTCGATGCTCAATACGCCGGCGTTGGGCACTCCGCCGAAGTTTGCGTTTGGAATCAGGTCGTCCGGATTTGCCCCCGGATAGAACTGCTTGAGATTCAAGCCGATCTTCGAGCGTACGTTGCGGTTGAAGCCTTCCTCTTCCAATGGGCCCACCGTCTGTTTCGCACGGTTGATGCCGAAGGTGAATTCGTTCACTTTCGTCGGGCTGAAGGTGTGAATCAAAGTGGCGACCGAGCCGACCGAACGGATGTCATAGATAATCGGCAGTTGAGGCCAGCTTGAGCTTGCCAGCACGAAGTTGAATTTGCCCTTGAACGCCTCGTAGTCCTGAATGCCGCGCCAGTAGAATTGTGTTGACGGGCTGATGTTCCAATCGATACGCAGGACAGAATCGCGGCGCGGCTGGTCCACCGTGGACTCAATCAGTGCGTTGTAGGATCGTGCCGGATCGACGGCGTTCGGCAGCGGCATGATGTTCATCAGGGCCTGGCCGTTCTTGTCGATCCGGTTGGTGGGAATCACGTTGCCAGGGAACGGCGTCCGGTTGTTGGACGGATCCCTGACGGGAATGAGCGTCCCGTTCTGGTCAAGCGACTGAGAAAAGTCACCCTGGCGCTCAATGGCGGTCGGGAACGTGCGGCGAACGAGAGCGGTGGGGTAGTTGCGCGGCAGAAATTCCTGAGACCAGAAGAAGAACAGCTTGTCGCGATCCTTGTTGTAGGAGCCGAATGGGATGGGTCCACCGAGGAAATAGCCGGGGTAGTGGAAGCGGTAGACCGGCCGCGCTAATCCGTCACGGTTGCGAAAGAATTCGTTGGCGTTGAAGGCCTCGTTGCGGTGGAAGTAGTAGGCGCCGCCCTTGAGTTCGCGGGTGCCGCTCTTGATGATCGTATTGATGGTGCCGCCGGATGAGCGACCGTACTCGGCCTGGTAGTTGGTGAGGAGCACCTTAATTTCAGCGACGGCGTCGATGGACGGGGCGAGGTAGGGGCCGGTCATGGAGCCGGTGTCGAGCGAGGATACGCCGTCGAGGGTGAGGTTGAGGGTGCCGGTGCGGCCGCCGTTAATGCTGACGCTGCTCAGGTTGTTCCAACCGGGAGCGTTGCGGTTCTGGGTATCGACGACGCCGGGCAGGATCTTCAGCAAGCCGAGATAATCGCGGCCCTTGAGGGGAATGCTCTGCGTTTGCTCGGTCGAGATGAGGCCGCTACGTTCGGCGGACTGGGTTTGCAGGCGCGCGACTTCGGCCATGACCTCGACGGTTTGGGTGAGTTCGCCGACTTCGAGAGCCATGGCTCCGAGCACGAGGCGCTCGGTGGCGCTGAGGGTGACGCCGGATTTTTCGAGGCGTTTAAAGCCCTTGGCCGAGACGGTCAAGCGGAAGGCGCCCGGCAGGATCTGGGTAAAGACGAAGTCCCCGGAGGCGTCAGTTGCAATTTTCCGGGTCTGGCTGGTTTCCACATTCACCAGGCTGACGTCGGCGCCAGGAATGGCCGCCCCCGATTGGTCGGTGACGCTTCCTGTAATCGTACCTGTTAGGCCCTGGCCGCATACCATGGCGGCAAAGGCGAGAAGGACACATGCGATTCGTTTTGATCGATGCATTTAGCTCGGTTCTCCACACCGTGGCGGCAGCCTATCACAAACAGGCACCGACAAACAACGACGTTGTGGATGGCGTCGAAGGATACCGCCGACGGGCAGAAGCGGATGACATTTCATTACTTTATTTACTTCTGATGATTAACACAATTACATTGATTGAAAATACAACAATGCGTAGCTATATCTCGGTCTTTT
>JACZJQ010000290.1 GCA_014860455.1 Bryobacteraceae bacterium
CTGCCCCGATGGCATAGCACCAGTTTTGCATCTTCATTTGACCCTTGGCCCCGCCCCTTTTCGCGTTTACACTCGAAGACCATGAATCCATGTCGATCTGTCCTGTTTACGCTGCTCGTGCTGGCCGCCGGCGCCTGTAGCCACCACCATCACCCCGACGAGGCCCGCCTCGCCGTCACCACCCGCGACGGCCGCCGCATCGAAGGCCGCCTCGTCTTCGATCTCGACGAATCCGAGACCACAGAAACCCTCGACGCCCCATCCAATGGCATCGATTACACCCTCCCCTTCGGACTTGTCTCAACCATTGATCTCCACGCCGGCGCCCCGCGCGCCAGCGTCACGCTGCACAGCGGCGAGCAGCTTCAACTGAATCTCTCCGGCGACCTCGGCAGCAACAACGCTGGCATGCTGATCTTCACCAGCGACGCCAAACAGCCCGAATACGTGCGCTGGTCCAACGTAGCCCAAATCCAATTGGACCGGCCCCCAGCCATGTACCCCCCGTTCAACAAACCGTAAGGCGGATGGTTGCACGGCACGGTATTCTTGATTCGAGGCGGCGCCCCATGCAACCATCCATTGCCTCCTCCCGGTCAGGCAAATCCCTCCACCGCAGCGGATTCGTGACAGCCAACGGCATTCGGCTCCATTACCTTGATTGGGGCGGCACGGGCCCGGCGCTGATCCTGATCCACGGCTTCCGCGCCAACCCCCATTTCTTCGACGACCTCGCGCCGGCCTTCAAGGGCCGATTCCGCGTCATCGCCTATGCCCGGCGCGGGCACGGCGAGTCAGAAGCAAGCGGTCCATACGACCTGGCCACGCTGACTGTGGACCTCCGCGGCCTAATGGATGCACTGGGCATCGACAAGGCACATCTCGCCGGACACTCCATGGGCGGCAACGAGATCACCTCGATGGCCGGCGCCCATCCCGGCCGGGTCGGACGCATTGTCTATCTCGATTCCGCCTACGACTGGGCCGACCCAGCCTTCGTGGCTGCTTTCCAAAACGTCCCTGCCGCCTACAGCGCCCCGCCGGCCAGCGCCTTTGTCTCCCTGGATGCGGCCCGCGCCTACCTCCAAACCGTCTGGTGGCCCGGCGTCGATGGCAGCCGGCTTGAGGCTTACATGCGCGGCGGCCTGGCCGTCCAACCCGACGGGACAGTGCGATCGATTATGCGCGACAGCGTTGTGGAGGAAATCGCCGCCGCAATGTTCACCGAAACGAGGGACTACACCAGGGTCCGTGCTCCGGCGCTCGCCATCTATCCCGAAACGAATCTGGATGTCCACCACGTGAGCGCGGCCCAGGCTGCGGAGAACCTTGCCTGGGAGCGGCAATACATTGCCCCGTTCCGCCAGGCATCAGTGGCGCGTGCACGGCGCGAGCTTTCAAACGTCGAGATCCTGAACGTCCCCGGCACCCATCTGGACTTCCTGTTCACCTCCCGGGACAAGGTGGTGGACGCGATGCAGCGCTTCCTGGACGCGCCCGGATCGTCCTGCCAAGCTTGACGATGACAGTTGCTGGCAACTGGCCCTTGGACGCTACCGCCGCGCCGCAGCTTCAGCCGCCCCTACTTGCTATCCGGCTTAGCCTCCGGTTTGGCCTCCTCCAGCGCCGGCTCCTTCATCTCCTCGCCCCAGACGTGCTTCAGGAACCACCGCTCGTTGTCCTCCTGCACGTGCCGCAACTGCTTCGGCTTGCTGATCCCGTGCCCGAAGCCCTTATAGATGACGAACCGCGCCTCCACGCCCACGTCCTTCAGCCCCTGGTAAAGCTGGTACCCGTTCGGGATCGGCACCCGCTTGTCGTTCTCGCCGTGCTGGATCAGCGTGGGCGTTTTGGCCTGTTTGATGTTGGTGATCGGGGATGTCTTGGCGTAGATCGCCGGATCCTCCCAGGGCGTGGCATGAAGGTACTGCCGGGTGAACGGCGTGATGTCGGTGTTGACGTAATACGTCATCCAGTCGCTGATACCCGCGCCGACACTAATCGCCTTGAAGCGGTTGGTATTGGTGGTCAGGAACGCCGAGATGTAGCCGCCCTGGCTCCAACCCATCGACCCCATCCGCGTCTGGTCCACAAAGCCGCGCGCGATCAGATAATCCACGCCCGACAACACATCCCAGGCGTCGCCCACGCCCAGGTTGCGCACGTTCAGGGACCTGAATTTCTCGCCATAGCCCGCCGACCCGCGATAGTTGGGCTGCAGCACGACGGCGCCCTTGGCCGCGAAGCGCTCGATCGGATAGTAGCTGTCAGCGCGGCGGATCGGCGTATCTATCCCGGTCGGCCCGCCATGGATGACCACCAGCAATGGATACTTCTTCGAAGGGTCAAAGTTGGCCGGCTTGGTGAGAATGCCCTCGATCTCGGCGCCGTCGGACGACTTCCACCGCACCACCTCTTTGTTCGCCGGGTTGTGCTTGGCATACTGCCCGGCGAAGCTGGTGAACTTCTGGATCCTCGCCGACTGCGGGTCGTTCCGCAGCACGTAGACTTCGGGATACTCATTCGCTCTGGCCGCCACCGCGGCGGCGAGCTTTTCATCCTTGCTCAGGCTCGCACCCATGAACGAAATGCCGAACGGCTCGAACAGCCGGCGCGCCTTGCCGCCGGGCTGGACGACATAGATCCCGCGCTCGAGCTTGCTCCAGGCGCTGAAATAGATGCCGTCCTTGCCCCACTCGTCCGGTCCGATGTCTTCGTCTATCTCGTCGGCCACGATCTGAACCGGCCCGCCCTCGGCCGCCACCACGGCGATCCGGCCGTTCATATAAAAGAAGTGCGGATCTGCGTTGGCGGTCGAGAACGCGATCTGCTTGCCGTCAGGCGACCACAGGGGATTCGAATCCGGCCCGGCGGTGGCGATGATCTTCTTCACCGCTTTGTCGGCCACCCCGACTGTATAGATGTCCGACGTATCGCCGTCGATCAGCAACGGTGACTTCGCAGCCGAGAAGGCGATTTTCGTCCCGTCGGGCGACCACTCAAAACCGCCCACGCTATACTCCGTGCCCGACGTGATCGCCGTGGCCTTCGGCTTCTGCTTCGACGCCGTGGGAACCTCTTCCGGCACGTCCACCACCCACAAATGCGACTGCCGGTAATCCTGCTGGTAGATCTCGAAATCGCCGTAGCGCTCCTTGCGCTCTTTCAACTCCTTGGGCTCCGGACCGGCCGAGTTGAACGCGATCCGCTTGCCGTCGGGCGACCACTTGAAGCCGCCCGGCGACGCCTCTTCGTTGGTCAGCGCCACGGCCTCGCCGCCTGTGGGCGAGATGAGCCAGATCTGGCCCTTGCCGTCGCGGGAGGTGGAAAAGGCGATGCGCTTGGAATCGGGCGACCACCGCGGGTTGTTCGCCGACGCCTTGCCGCGGGTCAACTGATACGGATCACCGCCGATCACATGCTGAATCCAGAGCTGCGAGACGAACTCGTTTTGCGCCCAGTCGGCTTCGCGGACCGAGTAGACCACCAGCCTGCCGTCTGGCGAAATCCTCGCCATCCCAGGAGATTTGAAGCTCAACGCCTGCTCCGCCGTCGGCGCCTGCGCGAAACACGCGGCTGCAAAAAGGAATAAAATCGTTGTCCGGCCCATGGGCTACATTGTCAAGGAGACGCACCCGATGGCACAAGCAAACAAATTCTCCCGCCGCGCCGCCGTCGCGGCCCTGATGGCCCCGCTGGCGGTGGAAACCGCTCAAGCGCGTCAAGCCAATGCGCCCGTCAAGGCGAAGGACCCGCTGAAGATCACCAAACTCGAAACGTTTCTGGTGAAGCCGCGCTGGGTGTTCCTGAAGATCCACACCAATGCCGGCATCACCGGACTCGGCGAACCGTTGCTCGAAGGCCGCGCCCTCACTATCCAAACCGCCATCAAGGAAATCGAACCATACCTCGTCGGCAAGGACCCCCGCCCTATCCAGCACCACTGGCAGGCCATCTACCGCCATGCGTTCTACCGCGGCGGGCCGATTCTGACGTCCGCGCTTTCGGGCATCGACCAGGCTCTTTGGGACATCAAGGGCAAGTCGCTGGGCGTGCCCGTCTATGAACTGCTGGGCGGGCCGACGCGCAACCGCATCCGCGTCTACGCTCATGGCGGCGGTTCGCCCGAACGCATCAAGGGCTTGATCGCCCAGGGCTTCACGGCGTTCAAGATTGGCCCGGCGCGCCACCGGCGGTACCCACGGTATGTCGAAACGCCGGCGGAAGTGAAGTACGCGGCGGAGAAGATGGCCGAGTTCCGCCGTGTTGTCGGCGACGCGGTCGACGTGGGCGTCGACTTCCACGGCGCCGTCAGCCCGGCTCACGCCAAGATGCTGATCAAGGCGCTGGAACCCTACAACCCGATGTTCATCGAGGAGCCGATCCAGGCGCAGAACCACGACATCATGGCCGAGATCGCGCGTTCGACGCACCTGCCGATTGCCACCGGCGAACGCGTGTTCACGAAGTGGGGCTTCCGCGAGGTCCTGGAAAAGAAGGCCGCGACCATCCTGCAGCCCGATCTCTGCCACGCCGGCGGGATCAGCGAAGTCCGCTCGATTGCCGCCATGGCCGAGGCGTACTATGCGGCCATCGCGCCGCATAACCCCATGGGACCGATCTCGCTCGCCGCCGGTGTCCAACTCGCCGCGTCGATTCCAAATTTCCTGATCCAGGAGCAGGTCTCGCTGGGCGACGGCTACATCAAGCAGCCGTTCAAGGTGAGGGAAGGCTACCTCGAACTACCGACGGCGCCGGGCCTGGGCGTCGAGATCGATGACAATGCCATTGCCGACAAACTAGGCCACGACTGGAAGAACCCCGAGTCCTACGACGCCGACGACGGCAGCGTGATGGACTGGTAGGCGCGGCCAGGACGCCCACCGAACCCGTGCTGCGAAAGAGAAAGGCCGGCGCGGGGCCGGCCTTTCTGGTCTGTTGGCGTGCGGAGCGCTTCGAGCGCCCTGCAGATTAGAACATGAAGCGCAGCGAAAGCTGGGCTTTGCGCGGGTCGCGGGTGCCGGTGAAGGCGCCGAAGTTGGCGTTCACCTGCTTGCCGGCGGCGTCGAAACGGGCGGTGGTATCGTAGCCGCTGAACTGCGTGTGGTTCCAGATGTTATAGAACTCTGCGCGCAGTTGGATATAGCGCTGCTCGCTGGCCAGGGGGATGCGCTTCGAGAAGCTCATGTCCCAGTTGCTCCAGCTCGGGTTGCGCATAATGCCAATACCCGCGTTGCCGAAGGATCGCTGCGGGGTGCGGGCAAAGGCCTCCGTCTTGAAGTTGCGGAAGAAATCCCGTTCGTTCGCCGGCAGGAACGGATCGCCGACGACAGTGATCCTGGCGCCTTCCTGGGAGCCGGTGATGTTCTGTCCGTCGACGGTGGAGAAGCCCGGGGTGAACGGGGTGCCGGTCATGAACTGGGTGATGCCGGAGATCTGCCAGTTGTCGGTGATAATGCCCAGGAACTTGTTGTCGAGACGTTTGCCAAGGTTGGGCACTTCGTAGTTGTAGTTGAAGACGGCCATATGACGGAGGTCATAGCCGAGCGGGCCGTAGTTCCATTCTCTCGCAGGGAAGTAGTAGCTCAGGCCGCCGAAGTCGGCGTTGGAGACGCCGAGCGACTTCGACCAGGTGTAGGAGACGCCGAACTGGAGGCCATTGGTCATGCGGCGGTTGATGGACATCTGCATGCCGTGGTAGTTCGACGTGCCGTCGAATGTACGCATGTTGATGTCGCCCATGCCCAGGTACGGCCGGATGAAGTTGTTTGCCAGCACGCCCGTCGACGTTGTGGTGTCGCGGTTGGCCGGATCAAACTGCGCGTACATGGCGATGGAGTTGATGTTTTTCTGGTTGATCAGATGGCGCGCCAGGCTGCCGATGTAAGAGACATCGATGACCGAGCGGAAGCCGAGTTCCCGCTGGATGCCGAAGCTGAAGTTCATCGTCTTCGGCAGGCTCTGCTTGGCGCTTTCAACCACGGTGACGCTGGGCGGACCGACGGCGCCGGTGGCTTGCAGGAACGTGTCGAGGTTGCCGAAGTAGACCGTCGGGTTGAAGGAAACCGGCGGTTGGCCGACGGTGCCCGAATAGACGTTGCCCTGCGGCCGGTCATAGAAGATGCCGAAGCCGCCGCGGATGGCGGTCTTGCCGTCGCCCATTGGATCGTAGGCGAAGCCGAATCGCGGTGCGATGGAGAACGGCGTGGTGTAGAGCCCGTCAGGCGCGCCCTGGCCGCCGATCTGCATGCCGGGAGCGTAGTTGCCTGATCCGGGCACGAACAGGCCGATGTAGGTCACAGGCACGATCGTCCCGGTACGGGGATCCACCGCCATGCGCTTCTTGCTGACAGGATCGATCACCGGACGGTACATCACCGCCGCGGTTTGCGCGTTGTAGGTGGACGGGATGAATGTGGTCAGGAACTCACGGTCGTCATGCGTCGCAGGGGACGAATAGAAACGGATGCCGAGTTCGAGAGTCAGCTTCCGGGAAACGCGCCAGGAGTCCTGGGCATAGAACTCTGTCTGCAGGTAGCGGTAGTGCGAGTAGGTGCGGCGGTTGGCTTCCGAGTAGCTGTTGAAGTTGCCCAGCAGCGCATTGGTGAAGGCGTAGTTGGAATCGAACGGGTTGTTCACGTTGCGGTCGAATGTGAACGCGCCGCGGGTGTTGGCGCCGCCGACTTCGTCCTTGCGCATGCGCTCCAGGTAGATGCCGAACTTGAGGGCGTGAGAGCCTTTCATCCAATTGAGGTTGTCGGCGAAGGTGATGACCGGGTTGCGGTTGGTGTAGGGGATGTTGCCCAAACCGCTGTTGATGCCACTCTGAACGCCGCCAAAGCTGACGTTTGGAATGGCGCCGGATTCATTCGCCTGCGGGTACCATTGGCCGATGTTGCCCATCTTGCTGCGGGCGATCAGGCTCGGGTCGGTGGGATTGAAGGTCTGGGAGCGGTTGCTCCCGCCGAAGTTGATCTGGTTCACCAGCGTCGGGCTGAACGTGTTTGAAACGTGGAGAATCCCGCTCCGGCCACGCTGCGGCCGGAAGGTGTTCACCATATCGTAGTTGTGGCTTCCTGCGGTCCAGTTGTTGTACGGCCAGGTCTCATCGTCGTTGTCGCGCGTGCCGCGGAAGTACACCCTCATGGACTGGCTGAAGTTGTAGTCGATGCGGAACAAATCCTGACGCCGCGGAAAATCGCCGCTGCCGTTCGACCTGTAGTTGCGCCTGTTCTGTAGGGCCGGGTCGGTTTCGGTATAGTTCGGCAGCGGGAAAAAGTTCATGATCGCCTGGCCGGCTTTGTTGATGCGCGCCGCCGGAATCACGTTGCCCGGGAAGTTGGCGCCCGTCGTCGGATCCTTGATCGGGATCATGGCCCCGTTGACGTCAAGCGTCTTCGTGTAATCGCCCTGCCGCTCAAGGGCCGTCGGCGTGGTTACGAATAGAGTGGCTGCGAAGTTCTGCCTGCGCACGAACTCCTGCGACCAGAAGAAGAACAGCTTGTCCTTGTTCGTGTTCCAGTTCTTCGTGAACACCGGACCGCCAAAGGTATAGCCGAAGTTCTTGATGCGCTCAATTGGGCGCGGCGTCCCTGTGCGGTTGCGGAAAAAGCTGTTGGCGTACAGACTTTCATGCCGCCAGAAGTAATACGAACTGCCGTGGAACTCCTGCGTGCCGCTCTTGGTGGTCACGTTGATCGTGCCGCCGCTGTTGCGGCCGTGCTCGGCCTGATAGTTTGACGTGAGCACAACCACCTCGGCCACGGCGTCCATGTTCGGCTGCACATGCGAGCCGCCGTTCGAGCCGGTGTCGGTGTTCTGGATGCCGTCGAGGGCGAAGTTGATCGACGTCGAACGGCCGCCGTTGATGTGCAGGCCGCCCGCGCCCGGGCCCTTCGAAACATCCCGGGCCTGCATGTTCTCGTCATAGACGCCGGGCAGTGTGGCGATCAGCGAGACGAAGTCGCGGCCGCGGATGGCGGTGTTGAGCAACTGAGTTTGGGTGACCAGGCCGGCGCGTTCGCTGGACGCGGTCTGGACTGGCGTGGCCTCGGCGGTGACCTCGACCCGTTCCTGCACCTGGCCGACTTGAAGGACCAGATTGCCGAGCGATCGCCGCTCGTTCATGGTCACATTGATGTCCTTCACCTGATAGGACCGGAAACCGGCCATCGTGACCTCGACCGAATAAGTGCCGGGCAGGATGCTCGGAAACAGGAACATGCCCGAATCATTTGACGTGGTCGATTGCTTGGCCGACGTCGCCTGGTTGGTCAGAGTGACCTGGGCAGAGGGAATCACTGACCCGGCCGGATCCACAACAGAGCCCGTGAGCGCTGCCGTGATGTTCTGGGCCGAAGCAGGGACAAGGAGCAGCAGGAAAAGCAGGCCTACTGCGAGAAACAAGCGAACACAGTTCATTGTAATGACCCCCTATACGCCGGACACCAAGCTAGTGTTCCGGACCTGGAGGTCCGGCCTGACATGGCATTCTCCCGGCGTCCCGAATGCTATCCCAGGCCAACCCGGCGATCAAGTACCCAGAAGGCGGTTTTTAGATAGGGTCTTACGATAGCATCTTTTGCCCATCCAATAGATCCGAGTACAAACGTGTGCAGCGCTGTCGAGGGCAAGCAAGAGGGCTCGCTGTTTCAGCTTCTCACCAAATATTAATGGCTTCATGGCGGCAAGTATCACTCGGGCGGAGGCGGGGGCAGGGACTCGTG
>JACZJQ010000030.1 GCA_014860455.1 Bryobacteraceae bacterium
TCGACGACCGCCTTGGCCCAATTGTTGCGATCATCAAACTACGCCGGTCGTCCCCGCCTCCTCATCGGTCTCCTCCGGTCCAAACCACGCTCGCCCACTGGAATACCAAATACCGACTTCATCCATCTGGCCAACCAGATCTCGCACGTCAGAATCTGTTCCGTCGAAATCAGGCTCCCACCTTTCGGCAATCTCGAGAAGAGTGCTGCCAAGATCTGATTTTAGATGACTTTGAACAAGATTAATCAAACCATCTTCATCCCGCGCCGTGACCCCAAGCGTTTGATAATACCCAACAACATCTGCGCCCTCAAAGACGATCTCCGAGTCCGGCTTTGCCTCGACTGCCAAGAACAGTGTAATCATTGATTGTTTTTAATAGACAAGAAGCGTGACTATTTTGGCGGTGAGGTTTCGGGTTCTGGGACATCCTGCCCGACCCAATCGCAATTTCTGCGCGTTTTCATGCCTTGCGGATCGTTCCACCACATCATACAGCACTTGTCCGGCGAGTACCACAGGATATCGACGGTGGACGCGCCCCGCAGCGCTCCAAACACGGACAATTTCACCCGAAGCTCAACCGCCGCCCCACTGAGGGCCGCAAGTTGAACCGGCTCGACACCTTCTGGGTGATGAGCTTGAGATTGACGGCCCCAGCAGGCGTGAGAATTTTGCCGAAAGTCCAAGTGGGACGGGTTGGCTATCTCGGATTGCTGATTCACTCTGGTGGGTCGGAAACCGGGTCCTTCGGACTCGCTACGGCGCGTGGTTGGAGGGGATTGCGGGTGGATGGGTAGCGGATGTCCCGGCCATGCGGCCGCGGGGTCTTAACCCGCGCCGAGGCAGCGGATAGAATTGGCGAGTACGAGGCTATCCGAAGCCTGGACGGAGAATTCGACGCCCCAACTCCAAATGTCCTCCCCCTTGGCATGGCGGATCAATACGCGACAAACCCAGACCTTTTCTCCAGAAGCGAGAGTGTCCTCGACAGCCGAGGTGGTGACGCGGTTGCTGGCCTGGGGGTCGTCGAGCTCGGCGAGGAAGGCGCCTACGAACTGGCCAATGGTGGTGTCGGCGGGATCAGCTCCCACTCCGGTACAGGTTTCGCTGACCGAGAGCGGCACCTGGGACGATGCGAGAAGGGCCGAGACGATCTCCTTCGGCTCAGGCGGCAGGCGCCTGAAACGATAGGAGGTCTGGATGCCTGCTGATGCAGGCTTCGGAGGCGTGGAGGCGCAGGAAAGCAGGAGCAGGGCGGACACTAGGAGCGAGAGGAGGGCCGCGGCGCGGGTCATGGAGCGGCCCCCCAGAACATGGCGTTGTCGGGCGAGGAGTAATGATTGCTGAACTGTTCGGGCGTTTGGCTGACGACCTGACGCCGGCTGTTCGAGTAGTGGTAGATGGTGCGCATGCCACCGTAAAAGATGCCGACATGTTTTCGCGGGACGTTGTTCATGACCTTGGACTTCAGGTTGACGTTTGAGGCCCTGGTGATGAAGACAAGTCCCCAGAATAGAGGGACTGGGAGTTCATCCCATTTGCCGACGCTGACGCAGTGTGAAAACAAGTCGTGGACACGAATCGAAGCGGGCGTGCCTGTACCCCGCTTCATGGTGCGGCAGGTGGCGCCGAATTGGTAGCCAAGAACATGACTGACGAAGTGGGCACAGTGGTTGTCGCCGTCGTCGGCAAAGCCAATCGGGCAGATGGTTGAGATGTGCTTGCCCAAATAAGCTCGCAGCGTGGATTCAGCCAACATGAGAGACCTCCCAGTGGTTTCCCGGTTCACCTCAAACTGTGATGCATCGCGGCCGCGGGAGTATTTCAGCAGCCTGCTTGATCGAATAGACCGCTTCGCCGCAGAATAGCACGGTTTCCTAAGGAAACAAGCGAGGCTTTTGGGGCGGGGTAGCGGGTGGGCCTGCCGGGACGGCGTCGACACGACAGACCGAGAGGGCGAGGCCCAATGCGACAGGGCGGCTGGATAGTGGCTACCGGCTGCGCTTGCGGGTGAGCAGGGATGCCGCAGCGAGACCGAGAGCGATCATGGAGAAGGTGGCAGGTTCAGGGATCTGGCCGGCTGTGAATTCCAGATTGTCCAGGCCCCAACCCCAACCGTCCTCGGGTTGCAAGGCTTCAATGCGAGAAATCCCGGAGGCGGCGAAGCCGCTCGGGACCCAATCGCCTGTGATGACGAGTGTTTCCAACAGGTTGTTGCCGGCGTCGTAGGCGTTGAATGTGATGTCCAGGTTGCCATGGGACTGCGTCAGCCAACTGACGCCGGAGGCAGGTGTGGAGAACTCCATGATCAGGACATCCCAACGGGGGCCGAAGTTTCCATCGGTGGTGTTGGCCCAGTAGTTGCCGCTGATCGGGCCAAACTGATCGATGACGGCGGAATCCGCTGGCGATCCGTCTTCCAGCGCCGAGAAGATCACGCCGACAGAAGCATACTGAGTGGTCAGGATTGTGTCGGCAGAGAGTGTTCCGCCACCCGGCAGGTTGTCAAAATCAACAACTGCGCCGTGCAAGGCAAGTGGAGCGCACACCAAAGCAATGGCGACGCAGAAGACGAATTTGAGATGCTTCAAGACCATATCCTCCAGAAGTAGGCAGGCGAGCCCCAGTGGGCAACCGCACCTTGAGAAGTTTAAACCAGGAGCCCACTCGATACAAGCCCAAAAAGGGCCTCTATCAGGAAACTAGGGTAATTGCTCTAGGAGAGAGTGGATAAATGGCTGGACTGGAGAAGTCAGCGAGGACGGGCCACTGAGTATTGGATAAGCTGAATCGCTTAGCTGGGCTCAGAGCCGGGGTTGCGCTTGGTGGGCATGTGGGCGGTGGTGGATTTCTGCCGCCAGGCGAGGAGGCTGTTGGTCTGCCGTCCGTGACGGGCTATTCCGAACCCAGCGAGTGAGCCGGGAATTCGTCCGCTCCCTTGTGGTCGCGGCTCCGCAGGATTGGCGATCGCGGGAGACCGACCGGGAAGTCTGTCCTACGGCGGGCGGTACGGTGGGGGCGGCGCGTTTTCATTCAGAATGGATGTATGCGAACTGCGAGGGTAGTGGTGTTGGCGGTGGCGGCGGCCTTGGGGGCCGCGGGGGCGGACTTTGAGGTTCTGATCAAGAACGCGCGGATCGTGGATGGGACAGGGAACGGGTGGTTTAAGGGCGACATTGGGATCGCCAAGGGCAGGATTGCGGCCGTTGGGATGCTGGCCGGCAAGACGGCAGAGAGGGTGATCGATGCGCGGGGGCGGGTGGCGGCGCCGGGATTCATCGATGTCCATACGCATATCGAGGGCGCGGTGGAGAAGGTTCCGCGAGGGGACAACTATTTGCTGGACGGGGTGACGACGGTGGTGACGGGCAATTGCGGTGGGTCGCAAGTGAAACTGGGCGAGTGGTTCTCGGAGCTGAAGAAGACGGGGATCGGGATCAATGTGGCGTCGCTTGTCGGGCATAACTCGGTGAGGCGGGAGGTGATGGGGTCGGCGAACCGGAAGGCGACAGATGGTGAGATCGCGAAGATGCAAGCGCTGGTGGAGACGGCGATGCGTGAGGGCGCGGTGGGGTTCTCCACGGGGCTGATCTACATTCCGGGAACGTATTCGGAGACCAAGGAAGTGGTGGAGGTGGCGCGGGCGGCGGCAAAGCACGGCGGCGTGTATGCGAGCCATATGCGGGACGAGGGGGCGCAGGTGATGGAGGCGATCGCGGAAGCGGCCGAGGTGGGCGCGGAGACGGGGATGCGGGTGCAGTTGTCGCACTTCAAGATTGATAACCGGAAGTTGTGGGGGATGTCGGCGAAGACGCTGGGGCTGGTGGAAGAGTTCAGGCGGAAGGGCGTGGATGTGGTGATCGATCAGTATCCGTACGACCGGAGTTCGACGAATCTGGGGATCACACTGCCGACGTGGGCGCTGGCCGACGGTGCGAAGGCTGTGAAGGAGAGGTTGGATGCGCCGCAGACGCGGAGGCGGATTGCGGCGGAGATGAAACAGATGCTGGGGGACAAGGGGCTGAAGGATTTTGATTACGCGATGGTGGGGTCGTACGCGAAGGACCGGAGTCTGGAGGGCAAAACGATTGCGGAGATTGTGAAGGGCCGGGGCAAGGCGGCGACGGTGGACGAGCAGATCGAATTGATCTTCGAGATTCTTGGCGAAGGCGGGGCGCAGATGGTGTATCACTCGATGGGCGAGGAGGACGTGGAGCGGATTGCGAAGTGGCCGCATACGGCGGTGGCAAGCGATGGGGGCGTGAGGGAGTTTGATCTAGGGGTGCCGCATCCGAGGAGTTACGGGACCAATGCGAGGGTGCTGGCGCGGCATGTGCGAGAGCGCGGATGGTTGACGCTGGAGGATGCGGTGAGGCGGATGACGTCGCTGCCGGCGCGGACGTTTGGGTTTCAGGACCGGGGGTTGATACGCGAGGGTATGGCGGCGGACGTGGTGGTGTTCGATCCGGCGAAGGTGGAGGACCGGGCGACGTATCAGGACCCGCACCAGTTTTCGGCGGGGTTTGATTACGTGGTGGTGAACGGGAAGATTGCCGTGCAGGGCGGGCAGTTGATGGAAGTGCGGGCCGGGCAGATTGTGCGCGGCGCGGGAGCGGTGGCGGCGCAATGATCTCACTTGTTGGAGCGGGCAAGCGGTTTGGTCCGCGGGAGTTGTTTGGCGGGGTTGACTGGATGATCACGCCTCGGGACCGGGTGGGTCTGGTGGGTGCAAACGGCACGGGCAAGACGACGTTGCTGAAGATGCTGGCGGGGATGGAGCAGCCGGATACGGGGGAGGTGACGAGGCCGAAGGGGCTGATGGCGGGGTATCTGCCGCAGGACGGGCTGAGCTTGAAGGGGCGGACGGTTTTTGCCGAGTGCATGACGGTGTTCGAAAACCTGAAGTCGATGGAGCGCGAGATGGAGGAACTGGCGCACAGGTTGAGCGAGGTGGATCCGGAGTCGGAGGAGTATGAGTTTGCGGCGGACCGGTATGCGCGGCTGGATGCGCAGTTCAGGAACCGGGACGGCTATGCGCTGGAGGCGAAGGTGGGGGCGGTGCTGGCGGGGCTGGGATTTCCGAAAGAGGATTGGAACAGGTTCACGGAGGAGTTTTCGGGCGGCTGGCAGATGAGGATCGCGCTGGGGAAGCTGCTGCTGGAACAGCCGGATCTGCTGCTGCTGGACGAGCCGACGAACCATCTGGACCTGGAGGCGAGGAACTGGCTGGAAGAGTATCTGGGGAATTATCCGGGGGCGTTCGTGCTGATTTCGCACGACCGGTATTTCCTGGATGTGACAGTGAAAAAGATTGTCGAGCTGTGGAATAAAGGCGTTCACTTCTACGCTGGCAATTATCAGAAGTATCTGACGCAGAAGGACGAGCGGCGGGCGACGCTGATCGCAGCGCACAAGAACCAGACGGACAGGGTGGAGCAGTTGGAGGCTTTCATCAGCCGGTTCCGGTATCAGGCGACGAAGGCGAAGCAGGTGCAGTCGCGGATCAAGGAGCTGGAGAAGATCGAGCGGATTGAGATTCCGAATGAAGAGAAGACGATCCACTTTTCGTTCCCGCAGCCGAAGGCGTCGGGACGGATTGTGGCCGAGTTCAAGGGGGTGACGAAGGCGTACGGGTCAAAGGTGGTTCTGGATGGGGTGACTTTCGCGATTGAGAGGGGCGAAAGAGTGGCTCTGGTTGGAGTGAATGGGGCAGGAAAATCGACTTTAATCAAGCTGCTGGCGGCGGATGAGCCGCTGACGCGGGGCGAGTATGTGCTGGGGTATAACGCGACGCCGGATTATTTTGCGCAGGACCAGTACAAGGCGCTGGATCCAGAGGCGAAGCTGCTGGACGATTTGTCGACGGTGTCGAACGGGAAGACGGTGACAGAGTTACGGTCGCTGCTGGGATGTTTCCTGTTCAGTGAAGACGATGTGTTCAAGCCGATCGGGGTGTTGTCGGGCGGGGAGCGGAACCGGTATGCGCTGGCGCGGATGCTGCTGAATCCGTCGAATTTTCTTTTGTTGGACGAGCCGACAAACCATTTGGATCTGCGGGCGAAGGATGTGCTGCTGGAGAGCCTGCAGAAGTTTTCAGGGACGGTGGTGTTTGTGAGCCACGACCGGTATTTTATCGACCGGCTGGCGACAAAGGTGTTTGAGATCGCCTGCGGGGAAGTGCGGGTGTATCCGGGCAATTACGAGGATTACCTGTGGACGAAGCAGCGCGAGGCCGAGGGTGCGGCGGTGGATGCGGCTGCGGCGGCGGAGGCGGAAGCGGCGGCAGAACTGGCCGCGGCGGCGGAATTGCCGAAGGCGGCGAAGCGGTTAAATCCGATCAAGCTGAAGCAGATGGAGGACCGGCTGGCGGCGCTTGAGGCGGAGTCGGCGAGGTTGGAGGGGGAGATTGCGGAGTTGGAGGGGGCGTTGCAGAACTTTGTGAACGCGGAGGAGACGGCGCGGCAGATGCGGTTGCTGGATGAGAAGCGGGGGCGGTTGGCTGCGGCGGTGGAGGAGTGGGAGGCGTTGAGCGTGGAAATCGAAGCAGAGTGAGGGGCGGTTGCCGCTCGGCTCTGCGGCAGGTCTCGCGCCTTCCTCGCGGTGCGTTCCTTGCTGGGCTGTCTATCGCGTCGGGAAGCCCGAATGGCGACTCCCGGTTACTACCGCCGGCGGCGATTCAGGAGACCGACAGCCAGAAACGCGCTTGCGGCCAAGAGAAGTGACGATGGCTCGGGCGCATGCGCGGTGGGGATGTCGGTGCCATTCCAGGCGCCGATGAAGGCCTGTGCCGGGTTTCCGTTTGAAAGCACCGTGTTCATGTAGATGGACGCAGCAAACGACGATTTGCCCACGTTCGCTGCAAGGAAACTTTCCCATGCAGTCACCACGGCGGCAGGTGTGGAGAGCGACTTCGCCACCGCTCCGGCGAGCGGGCCGTCGCCATTATCGTGAACAATGTCCCAGATGGCGAGCTGAAAGCCCTCGCCAAGCTGTGCGGTTGTCACCGCCCAGAGTTCGTTGATGTACAGCCAGGCGACGCGATCCTCATTGCGGTCGATTCGGGGTGTGATCGTACTCGAGCCGTAGAGCCCGTAGCCTATCGGCGTGAACAGATCCACACAGAAAAAAGTCGATTGAGGTCCTCCGTCGTAGCTGCCCAAGATGGCGCCAGCATAACCGGTCACGGGAGCGCCGTTTTCAAGGAAGTTGACGTTTCCGCCTCGCGAGTAGTCGACCGCTTGGACCTGGATGGTCGCCGCCGAAGCGGGCAGAAGGGTGAGCGCCAGGATTCCCAAGTACGCGTAAAACCTCATGGATAGTACTTCTCCTCTGTTAAGGACTTACATGTTTTAGCCTAGCCAGTTGGGTCCATACACAGAATGGGGAATTGCCCTTAGATGGAGTGAGAATCTGCCTTAGTAAGCTAAGTGGGCGATCCGGGGAGCGCCACCTCGCCACGCTCATGCGTGGAGATCGAGGGGGAGTGATCGGGGGCCGGCTAGCGGCGGCGGAAGCTGCCTTTCATGCGGACTGAGAGGCGGACGGAGATGGCTTCGTTGAGGCGCAGTCGGCCGAAAGAGACGCGGACAATCGTGAGCGGGCCGGAGACGGTTCCGTCCTCCGAGCGGCTTCCTTCCACATAACCGTCGTTGTTCTGGACGATGCCCGTGGAGGTTTGGCCCGTGCCTAATTTGGCGCGGTGGACGATGAAGCCGTTGGATTTGAGGAGGTCATCGTAATACTGGTAGATGTCCGTCATGGCGATGGCGGTGCGGTAGGAGAATTCCAGGGACCGCTCACCGTTGGCGAGCCGGGTGACGGGGCGAACAGGCTGGCTCGTCCCTTTTGCGGTAAGCCAGTAGGGCCATTGCAGGGGCGGGGCATCGTCGTTGCGGAGTGAATTGGCGGGGGTGGAACGAGGATAGACCGGCTTGTCGTATTTGCGCATGGCGTCGGTGCGCTGGCGGCTTTGGGCATCAGCTTCGGCCATCGCGCGCTGGTGGTTTTCGCGGGCGCGGCGGCGGGCTTCTTCCATGCTTGGGGACTGGAGGGACGGCTGGGCGAAACGGGTGCGGGAGGGCGCCGCCCGGTTTTCGACGGGGACGTTCACGGGCGACCCGGCGACCGGCGAGGCGGAAGGCCCAGTGCAGACAGCCTGCACGGCGGTGCCGGATGCCGCTTCGCGGATGGTGAGGAGCAGGCCGCAACCGGGCACGGCGGCGCGGATGGACTGGCCGATGCCGTCGCCGTTGGGCTGGAAGGCGATGCCGGCGGCGGCGAACAGGGATTGGTAATGGGCCAGGACGGAGGCCGGGGGTGCGGGTGTGGAGTAACGGGCGGTGGCGGTGGTGGAGGTTGTGGAAAGAGAGGGTTCAGCGCCGGGGTAGGGGGTGAGCCAGGACGGCATGGACGGGGGAGCGGCGTGGAGCGGAAGAAGGGCGGCGGCAAGGCAGAGCAGCGGGGCGCGCATACGGTATCCTCAATCGGAATATCGGCGGGCAGAGCCACTGGGAGTAGGGGGGGCGCCCGGTGACGCCGGTGGATGCAGGAGGCAGGGAGCCGAGGATCCGGCGGAGCAGGGGCTTCAGCGCCGCGTGGCAAGGGGCGTTGCGGGGAAACTGCCTTGCACAGGCGCTGTAAACTCTCCAGCGTGGGTTCGGGCCATCCGGCCTGTTGGTGTTAGCATCAAATTAATAAGCTTTATGCGACTGATAAACAAACACTTCACAGCTTCAATGGTTCGATGCGCGCTGGCACTGCTGGTGGTTGCGGCGATGGCGATGCCGGCCGCGGCGCAGGCTCTGCCCGCGGGCGTGACAAAGGTGACCAATGTCGAGGGGATCTCGGAGTACCGGCTGGCAAATGGCCTGAGGGTGATCCTGTTCCCGGATCCGACGAAATCGAACATCACTGTGAATGCGACCTATATGGTGGGTTCGCGGCATGAGGGCTATGGCGAGACGGGTATGGCGCACCTGCTCGAGCACCTGTTGTTCATGGGCACCGAGCGGCACCCGGACATTAAGAAAGAGCTGACCGACCACGGCGCGCGCCCGAACGGATCGACGTGGTATGACCGGACGAACTACTTTGAGACGTTCCAGGCGACGGATGAGAATCTGCGGTGGGCACTGGATATGGAAGCCGACCGGATGATGAATTCGCGGGTGGAGAAGAAGTATCTGGACAGCGAGATGACGGTGGTCCGGAACGAGTTTGAGATGGGCGAGAACGATCCGGGCGGGGTGCTGATGGAGCGCGTGATTTCCACCGCTTATCTATGGCACAACTACGGCAAGTCGACCATCGGGGCGCGGGCCGACATCGAGCGGGTTCCGATCGACAGGTTGCAGGCGTTCTACCGGCGGTATTACCGGCCGGACAACGCGATTCTCGTGGTGGCGGGCAAGATCGACGAAGCCAGGACGCTACAGATGGTGCATCAGTATTTTGGCGTGCTGAAGAATCCGGCCGAGCCGGTGCCGCAGACCTACACGGTGGAGCCGACGCAGGACGGCGAGCGACATGTGACGCTGCGGCGGGTGGGCGACACGCAGGTGCTGGCGGCGGTGTATCACATCGCGGCAGGCTCGCATGACGATTTCGCGCCGATGCAGATTGCGACGAGGATCCTGAGCGACGCGCCGTCGGGGCGGTTGTACAAAGCGATGGTAGAGAGCAAGAAGGCCGCGAGCGTGATGGCGATGCCGTTCCAGTTGAAGGACCCGGGCATGCTGCTGATCATGTCGGAGGTCCGGACCGAGAGCGATCTGAATGTAGCGAAGACGGCGTTGACGTCGACGATGGACGAGCTGGGGAAAGCGCCGTTCACGCAGGAGGAAGTGGAGCGGGCGAAGACGCAGATCCTGAAGGGCATCGACCTGATGATGAACAACAGCGAGCAGGTGGCGATGTCGCTGAGCGAATGGCAGTCGATGGGCGACTGGCGGCTGCTGTTCCTTCACCGGGACCGGGTGCGGAAGGTGACGGCGGCGGATGTGAACAAGGTGACGGGCAAGTACCTGGTGGCGTCGAACCGGACGCTGGGTGAATTTGTTCCGGAGAAGGCGCCGGTGCGGGCCGAGATTCCGGAGACGCCGGATGTTGCGGCGCTGGTGAAGGACTATAAGGGCGACGCACAGGTGTCGATGGGCGAGGCGTTTGACGCGTCGCCGTCGAATATCGACAAGCGGACGATCCGCGGCGATCTGAAGGGCGGGTTGAAGCTGTCGTTCATCAACAAGAAGACGCGCGGCGAGCAGGTGACAGCGACGATGGTGCTGCACTTTGGCGACGAGAAGTCACTGATGAACCGCACGGCGGCGGGCGAGCTGGCCGGGGCGATGCTGATGCGCGGGACGACGAAACGGACGCGGCAGGAGTTGAAGGACGAGTTCGACAAGCTGAAGGCGCAGGTGTCGATCGGCGGGTCGGCGACGGGCGTGTCGGCGTCGGTCCAGACGACGAAAGAGAACCTGCCGAAGGTGCTGGACCTGGTGGCGGAAGTGCTGAAAGAGCCGGCGTTCCCGGAGAACGAGTTTGAGAATCTGCGGCAGGCTCAGCTGGCTGCAATGGAAGGCCAGAAGAGCGAACCGCAAGCGCTGGCGATGATCGAACTGCAGCGCAAGATGGCGCCGTATCCGAAGGGCGATGTGAGGTATGTGGATACGATCGACGAGTCGATCGCCGATCTGAAGGCGGCGAGGCTGGACGATTTGAAGGCTTTCTACAAGGACTTCTATGGCGCGTCGAACGGCGAGGTTGTGATCATCGGCGACTTCGAGCCCGAAGCCACGCAGCAGCAGCTTTCGCGGCTGTTCAACGAATGGAAGAGCCCGAAGCCGTACACGCGGGTAGCCAAGAGCTTTAAGGCGATTCCGGCCGAGGGCAAGGCGATCGAGACGCCGGACAAGGCGAACGCGATGTGGGTGGCGGGGCTGCCGGTGCAGATGAAGGACACCGACGCGGAGTATCCGGCGCTGGTGCTGGGTAACTACATCCTGGGCTCGTCGGGCATGGGATCGAGGCTGTTCGGGCGCATCCGGAACAAGGAAGGGCTGAGCTACGGCGTGGGCAGCGCGTTTTCGGGCACTCCGACCGAGGACTTGCAGATGCTGTTCGCGTACGCGATTTGCGCGCCTGAGAACGCGCCGAAGGTGGAGGCGTCGTTCAAGGACGAACTGGCTCAGATTATCGCCAAGGGCTACACGCAGGAAGAGGTGGACGCGGCTAAGAAGAGCTGGATGCAGTCGCGGCAGGTGTCGCGGGCGCAGGACAGAGAACTGGCCGGGCGGATGCAGTCGCAGCGATTCTTTGGCCGGACGATGGCGTTCGACTCAGAGATGGAAGCCAAGGTGATGGCGGTGACGCCGGCGCAGATCCAGGCGGCGATGAAGAAGCATTTCGACACGGCGAAGATGTCGTTCTACCGCGCCGGGGACTTCAAGCGCGTCAACGTGGCCTGGTAAGGCCTGATAATGGAGGGGCGGGACCGGAGCAGTCCGGTTGCCGCCCCTCTTCTTTTTATGCTCACCGACTTAGTCCAGATCAGCCGTCTCGGCGAACAGAAGCGCGACGAGAACCAGAAGTTCCGGCGATGGCTGAAGGCGCATAACTTTGTCGAGCGGAAGTTCAAGGCGATTGCGAAGGACGTGGAGAACGCGATCGACTGCACCGAGTGCGGCAACTGCTGCCGGGTGGCGACGGCGAAGGTGAATGACCGCGATATCGCCAAGCTGGCGAAGTTCATCGGCATGGGGTTTCAGAAGTTCGTGCGCGACTACACGCAGGAGGACGCCGAGGACGGGCGGGTGTTGAAGAGGGATGACGAGAAGGGGTGCGTGTTCCTGGCCGGCAATGAGTGCACGGTGTATGAGGCGCGGCCGGCGAGTTGCGAGCATTTCCCGCATGTGGTGAAGGGGGAGGGGTCGCTGGTGAGCCGGATGTGGCAGTTTGTTGACCGGGCGACGTATTGTCCGATCGTGTACAACACGCTGGAGGCGTGGAAGGACGAGACGGAGTTCAAGCCTTTCGCGAAGTGAGGCGGCGCGTTACTTCAGTTTTTCGGTGAGGGTGACGGGCTGTTTGAGTTTGAAGGTGAGGCGGGTTTCGTTTTCGATTTCGGCCTGACCTCCTCGGGTTCCCATGACGGTTCCGGCACCTGCGGCTCCGCCGACACCGGCTCCGATGGCAGCGCCTTTGCCTCCGCCGGCGATGGCTCCGATGGCGGCTCCGATCCCGGCGAGAGCGCCGACTTTGACGGCGTCCTTTCCGGCGGTGGAAGCGGCTTCATGGGTGAAGGTTTCGGAGGTGACCTCGACGGACTGGCCGTCGGCGGTGCGGAGTTGGGCGAGTTCGAGCGAGATGGCGGCGCGTCCTTTGACTTTGCCTGGAGGGGCGGCGCTGACCACTTTGGCAAGCTGGCGTGAGCCGCGTTCGGCAATCACCATGCCGTTGACGATGAGCGGGGCGTCGAGCGTGAGTTGGACGGTGTCGCCCTGGTAGTGGGTGGCGGTGCTCACCTTTTCATTCAGCCGGACGGCGACGAGAGTGCCGGCAGGGATGGTCGCCGAGCGCGGTTCGGGGGGCTTGGGCGGGGCGATGCG
>JACZJQ010000291.1 GCA_014860455.1 Bryobacteraceae bacterium
CGCACGTTCCATGCCGCCCGCCCGCTCAGCCCCATCACGTCTACCAGGATCCAGGTGGTGGCCGTGTAGGAAACCAACCCGAGTGCCGCGATTACGTACATCGACATTGGCTGCATCGTCGTTCTCCCTCTACTTCACCGCCGCCCCGGCCATGCTCTCAAGCGTCGATATTCCGGATCCCAGCATCACCTTGTAAAGAACGAATGCCACTATCGCCATCCCTCCGCAACTCGCCGCTACCCACATCATCCTCTTCACCCACGGATCCACTGACCCCTGCTGGAACGCCTGTTGCGGGATCCGCCAGTACGGCGAAATCTCTCCATGAGGCTGCCTGATGCGCCGCATCTTGTCCTCCACTGCGTCGATGATCGCCCTTAGATCGCCCCGCCCGCTCAGGCTGTACCGCCCGGCAAATCCAAGCAGCATGCACTGCTGGTGGACTTCCAGCAAATCGGCCAGTTCGTGCGTCTCCCGCCGCCCCATCAGGTGCTTCAGATTCTCGAAGAAGATCTCGCCCGCCGTGTGCCGGCCGAACATCTCCTCCTGCAACGGCTTCCGCACCCACTCGGCAAACGCCGGATTCTGCAGGTTCAGAACCGACTCATCGAGAAACGCCACCGTCGCGAACACCGCCAGCCGGATGTCTTCCTCGACATAGCCCAGCCGCATCGCCTCCTGATGCGCCGCCCGCATCGCCGCTCGCACCTGATGGCGGAACATCTCGGCGTCCTGCACGTCCTGGCGCCCGGCGCGCAACCGCACCGTCGCCGTCAGCACTTCCTGAAACGCCAGCGCCAGATTCTCTGTTCTTCTCTGCTGCTGCGCGCTCGCCTGCCCTTGCTCTGGATTCATCGGATTATGACTCCAACACCACCAACAGTTCCACGTCCGGCTCGGGCAATTCGCCCGGCACATATAAGCCCAACTCCCGCGTCGCCACCAGGTGGTCCCAACACGGCCCTGACCGGTCCACGCCGAAATACTGGAAATCCACCCGCGGCGATATCGCCGGCGGCGCCACCGGCAGGTGCTTCATCGTCAGCCCCGGCAGCGCCCGCTGCACGAGCTTTGGCAGAAACTCTTTCGAACACAGCTTCACCAGCCGCGGCGTCCCCGACAGAATCTCGGATTCCCCGATCTTCGACCGGATCGCGAAGATCCACCGCGAGTGCGACAGCACCCGTTCGTCTGTGATCTTCGCCTCCCAGAAATACGCCGCCCGCCTCACCAGCGGGATCGACACGAAGTTTGACGGCACCACCAGCTCAAGATGCGTCCGGATGTGATGGTCCAGGTTCGCGAACACCTCGGTCAGATCGGTGTGATTGTAAAGTGGCAGCGCCGCCGGATGCGACTCGATCCCGAATGTGCACAACGCCCCGGCCAGCCGCGCCATCTCCCGGTACAACTCTTCGGGATGCGCCGACTTCGTCGACAGCAGATGCCTCAGCGGCGCCAGTCCCGCGTTCACGCAATGCAGAAACCAGGCGTTGCTGATGCCCTGCGCCGAAAAGCCCGCCGCCGTCCCCGCCGACAGGTCCTTCGGCTTGGCCACCGTCCGGCTCTTGTCTTCCAACAGCTCCACCAGCCGCCTGAGGATGATCAGCACCCTCTCGTTTCCCTGAATCTGCAGCAGCGGCGGTATGAAGTTAGAATCCGCCGAGTAGTTCCCGCTGCCGTCCCGCCGGACGCGCGCCACAGGCAATGCAACCTCGCCCGCGAGTTCGTGTTTGGCAAGCAACCGGAAGTTCTTGCCCGCCATCTTGATTTCCTGCTGGTCTCCGCCCGTCCACTCGTCGGCCATCTCCACGCCGGTGGTCGAGTACCGTGCTGATCCATCGCCCCCGTCCACCAGCTTGCCGCGTTCGGCCGCGGGCGGGATGGCGAGATAAACGTCGGTGTGGTCCTCCACGGGTGACAACGCATCGCCCAGATTTCGCGAGTCAGGCAACGCATCTGACTCCGGCAGCAGAAACACCAGTCCGTCCGGCATAATGCCGCGCGCATACACCAGCGCGAATACGCCGTTCTTCAACGCCTCCTGATCCAGCTGAATGCCGCTCAAACCCCATGGCTCGTACGACAGAGCCTCCGAGGCGAACTGCACGATGCTCTCGAAATAACGGTTCTGTGCCTGGAAGTGTTGCGGGCCCAAGTGCATCCCCTCACTCCAGACGACCCGTGAAAGGCTCTTCATTCCTCCTGCCTTTCCCTCCGCTTTCAAACTTGCCCAGCGAGAAAACCAGCGCCGGTGCGCTCCGGCTGTTCTTGGTCTCTCCGAGTCTTATAATAGTAACTACTTTTTTCGGGACGGAGGCACGCTATGAGCTTCTACCATCGGTACGAGCTAGTCAAGCTGGTTCACAACGGAGATCCGAAATCGTTCGAGGCCCGCGATCTCCAGAGCGGACAAGCTGCACTGCTCCATCTCTGGAGCATGGGCGGAGACTCGCCCAGCGCCGTTCTCCTCACCAGAATGCGCCGCATCCTCGCCACCTCTCCGGCGCAATCCGCAGGCAGGATCATCGACGTTCAGGAATTCGCCCAACCCCCCTATGCCGTAACCGCCGTCGAAGCCGGCTTCTCCACGCTCGCTGCTTGGCTCGACTCCCTC
>JACZJQ010000292.1 GCA_014860455.1 Bryobacteraceae bacterium
CAGCTGAACCTCAACTCATACCCGGGATCTGATACAGTCCCGGGTATGAGTTGAGGTTCAGCTGATGTCACTCATCACAGCCGCCGCCACGGTGCTGCTGACGGCCATTCCGGCCGCCACCGCCCAACCTCCCCCCGTGACGATGGAGTTGTTCGAAGAAGCCGCCAGGAACAACGTCAAACGTCTGCCGCCCTCGGCCTTCAAGGAACTCCCTCCCAACGTGCTCGCTGAACTCAACCGCCGCCGCTGCACTATACCGCAGCCACATGGAGTTCCTGGGCTGCGGAATGTGATCAAAGGCGCGTTTGCCAAACCGGGCCAGACCGATTGGGTCGTCCTGTGCTCGGTAAACCTGGCCACCTCCCTGCTGGTCTTCTGGGATGGGGCCGACAAACCTGAGCAGATTGGACAGAGTTCGAGAGACATTTACTTCATGAGCACGGGGCCGAAGCACATCCCAATCTACGAGCGCGCCCTCGCCGTCGTGGGGCGGGAGTACATCATGGAACACTACCGGCAATACGGCGGCCCCAAGCCTCCGCCCATCGATCACGATGGTATCGACGACGGCCACATGGGAAAAGCCTCCGTGGTCTACTACTTCTATCAGGGCAAGTGGCTCAGACTCCAGGGCGCCGACTGACCTCACAGCCCCGGAATCGGATACCGGTAGCGTCCCTCGAAAACCTCGCCAAGCAGCCCTAGCAACTGGTCGTGGATCGCCGTGTTGCTCACCGCGATATGCGGCCCGTCCAGCGTCGCCGGACCACCTTTCATATCGGTCGTCCGCCCGCCGGCTTCCCTCACAATCAGCAGCCCCGCCGCCATATCCCAAGGATTCAATCCAAACTCCCAGAACCCGTCCAGCCGCCCGCAGGCCGTATACGCCAGATCAAGTGCCGCCGACCCGCCGCGCCTCACGCCGTGCGTCACCATCGCTACCTGATGGAAGAAATGGACATTCACGCTCTCATGCCGCTTCCGGGAAGGGAACCCCGTCGACAATAGCGACTCTTCCAGCTTCGCCGCCTTCGACACATGAATCCGCCGCCCGTTCAAAAACGCCCCGCCGCCCAGTTCCGCCGCGAACATCTCCTGCCGCAGCGGATCGAAAATCACCCCGCACGCCATTTCGCCGTTATGCTCCAGCGCCAGCGTGACGTTGAACATCGGATACCCATGCGCGAAGTTCGTCGTCCCATCCAGCGGGTCCACGTACCAGCAGTACTCGCTCTTGTTGTCACGCAACCCGCCCTCTTCGCCGAGCACCGAATGGCCGGGGAAATAGGAGTGCAGACGCTCAACCACCAACTTCTCGCTGGCCCGGTCGGCCTCGGTCACGAGGTCGTAGTCGCCCTTCAGTTCGTAGCCGATCCGGCGTTCGTAGTAATGCGCAAGAAGCGAACCGGCTTCGCGCGCGACGTCGATGGCAGTTTCCAGGTATCCAGGCATTTGGTGGGCTATTCGTTTTTGTCCAGCTCTTCGATGTAACGGATCTGTTCTTTATAAATGAACAGGTTAGGGCCATCGGTCCGGGTCAGACGAATGAAGCCGGCGTCCCAGTACTCAAGCACGCCTTCATACTCCTCGCCCGTCACCAACTTCACCCGAATCGGTAATTCCGTCTCGACCAGCTTTTTCAGATAATGAGCTTCCTCAAACGTCTGGGCCGGCGCTTTTGACTTCGGCAAACTTGCCTCCATGATTCATCGTACCCCAGGGGCGGCTTCCAGCGGCTTCGGCCCGCTCTTGGCCGGCGCCGCCAGCACATCGTCGGAGTAATACCCGTTCCTCGACGAAACCGAATGCTGCGACCTGTTTACCTCCAACACCACCCTGTGAAATCGCTCTTTCGTCGGTGCGATCCCCCTCGGGTAGAACCCGATGACATACTGCGTCCGCAGGTCCCGGATCACCCGCTGAAACGCCTGGTCCAGCTCCGCCCCCGGCGTCGGCATGAAGAACTGCCCGCCCGTCCAGGTTGACAGTGTGATCAACGCATTCTCCCCCCTCAGGTTCCGCCCCGCCTCGCCCTTCACCGGCACCGTAACAATCGCATACAGCACCGCATCGGCATTATGCAGCGCCTCAAGCGCCTTCTGGAACGGATACTTCGAAACCGTATCCCCGCCGTCGCTCACCACTAGCACAACGTGCCGTCCCTCTCTCCGCCTCAACTCGCCCGACGCCAGGTAAATCGCATCGTAGAGCGCCGTCCCGCCTTCGCTTTTCAGCTCCCCCAGCCCACGCTTGATCACGCCCCGCGCCCTGGTGAACGGTGTCAGCGCCGTCACATCCGTGTTGAAGCTGAACAGCCCCAGCGTATCGCCCGCGTTACCCTCGCCCGTCAGCGTCGACACAAACCGGTTGATCGCATCCAGCTCATACCGTTTCTCCCTCTCGGTCGACCGGCTCGTATCCACCAGCAGCGCAATCGACAACGGCTGCTCCGTGTTGCGCTCAAACAAAGCGATCTCCTGCTCCACCCCGTTATCGGTCAGCCGGAAGTCTTCTTTGTTCAACCCGCCGATCAGCCGCCCCATCGGGTCCTTCACCGTCGCCAGCATCCTCACCAGACGCACATCCACCTTGAACGTCGGCGCCTCCTGAGCCAGCAACGTCACGCCCGCCACCGCTGCGGCCGCGATCAGGATCCAGAAACGGAATCGTCCCACGCGCCCTCCACCCACGTCTCGCCATCGGCGAAATGCTCTTTCTTCCAAACCGGTACCAGCTTCTTCACCCGGTCCATCGCTTCCGCGCACGCCTCGAACGCCGCCTTCCGGTGCGGCGACGTCACCACCACGACGATGCTCGACTCCCCTATCTCCAGCCGCCCCACCCGATGGATAATTCCGATCCGGCTGATCCCGTGCGCCGAGGCCACCTCACGCCCCACGCGCGCCATCACCTGCACCGCCATCGGCTCATACGCCTCATACTCCAGATACAACGTCTCCCGCCCCTTCGAATTGTTCCTCACCACCCCGTCAAACGTCACCACCGCCCCGTCGCGGCCTTCCACCAGCCTCGACGCCAGCGCCTGCGCGTCAATCCGGTCTGCCGTGATCGCGAAGAAATGCCCCTCGTCGTCTTCGATCACCTGCCGCCAATCGCACGTACCGCCGCTCACTGGCGGCATGAACGCCACCTCGTCGCCGTCGTTCAGCGACTGTGTGCGCGCAACAAACCGCTGGTTCACCGCCAGCACCAGGCTCTTCGACATTGGCCGCAGGGCAGGGAACTCGCCGGCGAACCGCTCAAACAGCGCCTCCACCGTCGATCCTTCCTCCATCTCCACCGTCGTAGACGCCCCTCCGGTGATCTCCTTCACCATGCCAAAAAACAGGACTGCTATCTTCATCGGCTCCTTCGCCATCCTACCAGACGCTCCGCGCCCTCCCCCCGTTGCCAAACTTCGCCCGGTCCATGCGCGGGATAATAGCCTTCGTGCCCCTTGCCGACAAATCCCAGGTCCGCTTCCGCGTCCGCTACGCCGAAACCGACCAGATGCGCGTCGTCTACCACGCCAACTACCTCGTCTGGTTCGAAATGGCCCGTACCGAACTCTGCCGCATCCGCGGTGTCCGCTACCGCGACATGGAACGTGACGATCAGATCCGCCTCGCCGTCGTTGACGCCCACTGCCGCTACCACGCCCCCGCCCTCTACGACGACGAAATCATCTCCGAAGGCCGCATCGCCGAAGTCAACCCCCGCATGCTCACCTTCGCCTACGAGATCCGCAACGCCGAAACCGGCCGACTCCTCGTCACGGGCGAAACCAAACACGTCTTCCTCGACGCCACGGGCCGCCCCATCCGCGTGCCAGAAAAATACCGCGATCTGTTCGGCATGGACGACTAATCCCATCGATGCCCGCCACGCTCCAGCACGCCGTCACCCGCGCCATGAAAGGCCGCGACGGCGCCGTGGCCGTCCTGCGCATCTCTGACGGAGCCCTGCTGGCCCGCCAACGCCCCGATCTCATGAAATCCTCCGAGGCCGCGCCCGGCTCGGCAGTGAAACCCTTCACCCTCAAAGCCCTGCTGCGCACCGGCGTCTCCACCGCTCTCTGCCGTCGCAGCCTCACCATCAACGGCCAGCGCCTCGA
>JACZJQ010000293.1 GCA_014860455.1 Bryobacteraceae bacterium
TGCTGAAATCGCTCACACCCCCGCCGCCCTCGACGAAATCGCCCGCATCATGAAGCCCGATGCACGACTGGTGCTGGCGCAGTCCAAAGCGCCCGCCAGGGCCGGGTTGACCGCGCTCGAACGCCTCTTCGCAGAGGTTCAAATCCAGACCATGACCGGACACAAAGGCCTGCTGGCCCGCCTGCTCCCCTCCACCGGACCGGTTGTGATCACTGCCTTGAAATAAAAGCCTCTAAGGTGCCACGGCAAAGACGGCTGAAGCTGTCACGCTCTCATCTCGCGCATCGGTGCAACGCAGCGCTGCATTCCCGGCGAGACTGATTTGCGGCAGCCTGAATTTCACGCGGTAAAGTCCTTCCTCCCCCTCATACGGGCTCATCCGCGACGAGAGAACTTCGATCGATGATCCTTGGTTCTGGCCTGAGTGATAGACCTGCCAGTTCATCGCCATCCGCGTCTTTCCCTCGGCGTCCACTGCACCCAGTCCTGCCAGCAGCGCTTCGATCACTTCGCCGCTCCGTGCCGGGCTGGCCTCATATACCGCCGTGCCTCCCTCGTCGTGCCAGACCTGAGGAATCGTGTTCCAAAACTGGAACGAAGGCGAGTAGTCGCGCGCAGTGGCCTGGAGTTTGAATGGCTGGAATGGCGATCCCTCGTAGCTGAGTTCCAATTCATGCTGTCCAATCGCCAGACTGTCGGGGGCAATGAACTCCACCTGCCAGGGCGCCACCTTGACGATGCGCAACTCGACCCCATCTAGTGTCAATGTCGGTTGCCGGTTGCCCTGCACGGAAATGACCCCCCTTGAGCCGGGGACTATGGAGGTCAGCCCAATGGAATTGGGCGCTGCCGGCACGATCTCCAGACTCTGGCCGGCTTCGATGTCGACAAAGAGGATGGAGCCGTCTTCGTGCCGCGTATACGCTGTCCGGCCGTCGCCGCTAATGGCAACCAGCACAACAGTGTTCGTTCCCTTCGTGAGCTGGGTTAGCTCGCCCGTGTTCAGGTCCATCATGTATGCCTGCATCGTGCGCGAGTTGTTCGTGGTCAGCCAATTGGCCGTCGAAAGGAAGGCCATCCGGGAACCGTCCGTGCTCAAGACCGGCCACCGGCAATGGTCCTCGTCAGAGGCTACCGCCTGGATCATCTGCCTGGAGGAGAAGTCGGCGATCCAGATCTGGCCCTTGGTTGAAGGGGGGGCAGACCGTGCCATGAGCACCGCGAAGTTACCCGAATCCGCAATCGCCGCCGACTCTGTCCCAAAAGGGGTCTCATGCGCCTCTGATGCCAAACCGGGCCGCTTGAGAAAGAGCCAAGGATTCCATTTCGCGAGGGCGACGGTGCCATCGTTGGCCACAGCTCTCGAAAACAGTGCTGTGTTGAATGGATCCACGTAAACGAACGTCTCTTGGAATCCTGTCTCCAGATCCGTCAGCCCGTACGAATTTCCGGTTCTGAACAAAGCCCAACGGCCATTGGCACTCATCCGTATCGAGCCCTTTTCGGAGTGAATCAGTTCGCCAGTATCTCGCCGGACCTCTCCGATCGTCGACATCATGCAAAGGTCATGGCCCGTCCACGAAGCTGTATATGAATAACGCGTCCCGTCCATGCTCATTTCAGGTTGAGTCAAGTTTGGATGGTTCGTAACGCAACCAGCGACAGGATCGCGCTCCGGCAGTACCGACCGGAGTGTCCGCAATTGCCCTGCCCGATAGTGAATCAGCTTCGAATACGGATTGTATGGTTCGCCCTTCAACGTCCAAGTTGTGGAGAAGATCAGATCCGTGCCGGTCAGGTTCGTCGTCATGGCCCGCCAGTCATACTGGCCCATCAGCGGCGCGGCCAGCAAGGCGAGCGGGAGCAGACCCCAGGCTGTGTGTCTCATCACGCTCTCTTTCAAGCACGAATGATGCCACATGAACGATTCGAAACAACACCCATTATTTCATCCAATTGAGGGCGAAAATCCACCATCTGACTTCAAACGGCGATGTTCGACCGGAACCCAACTGTCACGGTGCTCCTCAGACCGTGGGTCACCCTGACACAGCGTTTTCGTGTTCGAAGAGGCTCAGTCCTTCTCCACAGGCAGCCCGGCTTTGTTCCAACCCGTCCAGCCGCCGTCCATCGAGATGACATCCTGATACCCCATCTTCATCAGGTTGTCCCCCGCCAGGGCCGAGCGGAATCCGCCCCCGCAATACAGCACCAGCGTGGTGGACTTGTCCGGAACCTTCGATACGATGTCCCGCTCGATGATGCCTTTGCCCAGATGAATCGCCCCCGGCAGGTGGCCGCGCCCCCATTCGCTCTCTTCCCGCGTGTCGATGAGAATGTGTGGTGTGCCAGCTTCCTTGAGCGCCACATAGCCCTGAATGTCGATCTCTTTCACACGCGTCTTGGCATCGTTCACCAGCGCGAGGAATTCATTGACATGTTGCATCTATCTCTCCCTCATTCAACTAGACCGATTCGCCAAACACGGCCCGCAGCCGGCCACCCGCCGCTGCCAGCCGCTCCATCGCCTCGTCCCGCGTCACGCCCAGACGTGCCATCACGCTCGCAATTCTCACGTCGCGGCCCGACGACTCGAACGCAAACGACGCCGCATGACGGTCCACCCGCGCCACGGCCATGATGATCCGCTGCGCCCGGTCGATCAGCTTGTCGTTTTTCGGCTGGACGTTGATCATCAGGTTCGAATATACATAGCCCAGCCGCACCAGCGCGCCTGTGGTCAGCATATTCAAAACCATCTTGGTCGCCGTGCCGGCCTTCATCCGCGTCGATCCGGTCACCACCTCAGGGCCGGGAAACGGCTCGATCGGAAAATCCACCACCTTGCCGATGGCCGAATCCGGCACGCACGCCAGCCCGATCGTCTTCGCGCCGACATGCTTGGCGAAATCGATCGATCCCATCACGTACGGCGTTCGGCCCGAGGCCGCGATGCCGCACAGAATGTCGTCCTTCGTGAATCCGGCTACTTCCAATTCCGCGCTGCCGTGCGCGAAGCTGTCCTCGGCGCCCTCGACGGCGTTTCTCAGCGCATAATCGCCGCCGGCGATCATGCCCTGAATCATCTCCGGGGGCACGTTGAACGTCGGCGGGCATTCCGACGCGTCCAGCACGCCCAACCGGCCCGACGTGCCCGCGCCCGTGTAAAACAGCCTCCCGCCGATCGACAGCGATTCGAAAATCGCGTCCACCGCCGCGGCGATTCGCGGCAACTCCCTCTCCACCGCCAGCGCCACCTTCTTGTCTTCGCTGTTGATGATGGCGAGCATCTGCTCCGTAGGCAGGCGGTCAAAATCGACTGACGCCGGGTTGATCTGCTCGGTCGCCAGTGAACTTAGGTCCAACTCCGTAGACATATGGGTTTAGTAGTTCTTCTTCTCGATCTTAGGACGTTCGGCCCGGCTCATGCCCTTCACCCCGGCCAGCTTCGGGTCGGCCGTGGCAAGTTCCGGCAGCGCCCGTGAAACCTTCTCGATCGCCGCGGCGATCTCATCCACGTCGGCCTCTGTCCCCAAAAGGGTGAATTGCGGCAGCCACAGCGCTTCATTGTATGCTGCCCTGACGGCCACCGGGCAATCGAAATCCTCGCGATAGTCCACCGGCTTGGCCCGGTTCAAGGCCAGTTGCGGGAACGCTTCGGCCGTGGGTAGGAACAGGTCGCTTCTGTAAACAGGCTCGTAGAACCGGCCGTCGGTCGGAATCCCTTCGGCGTCCAGCGCCGCGGCCACCAGATCCCGGCCCGGCGCGTCCGCCATCTCCGGACGGTACTGGAAGACGAAGCAATAGACCGGCTCGGTCGTAATCGCCTCCTGCTTGGGTAGAGCGCGGAAGTGCGGAATCTTCTCAATCGCCGCCGACAGCCGGGCGGCGTTTTTCGCTCGGATGGCGGTCAACTCAGGCAAAGTCTCAAGCTGGCCCAGCAGCATCGCCGCCTGGAACTCGGTGATGCGGTAGTTGCAGCCCGTCAGCCGCCTGCCAAATTCGTCGGTTTCCGACGCCCGGCCGCAGTTCACCTGCGTCTGAACCAGTTCCAGCACATCCAGCCGCGATGTGATCACTGCGCCACCCTCGCCCGACGTCATCAGCTTGGACGATTGCATCGAAAACGTCCCTGCGTCGCCCATCGACCCCGCGCCCCGGCCCTTGTAGAACCCGCCGTGCACGTGCGCGCAGTCCTCGACAACCGCCAGTCCGTGCTCTTTCGCGAGCGCCATCAGAGCGTCCATGTCGGCGAACCGCATCGCAAGGTGCACCGGCACGATCGCCTTTGTCCTGGGCGTGATCAGCCTGCGGACCGATTCGACGTCGATGCAATAGGTATCCGGGTCGATGTCGGCGAACACTGCCACCGCACCCGCATCCAGAATCGCCGTCGCCGTGCCGTCCCAGGTGTAGGCCGTCGTAATCACTTCGTCGCCGAAGCCCACCCCGCAGGCCCGCAGCGCCACCGTGATGGCCACGGTCCCGTTCACCACCGTGCAGCCGTATTTCGCGCCATGGTGGGCCGAAAACCTCTCGGAAAACTCTCTGGCGAAGCGGTTCTCAAACGGGAATCCGCCCCAGTTCCTCGATTCCAGGACCTCGACTAATCTCGTCCTGTCGCTTTCGGAAAACTGCGGCCAGGGTGAAAATGGAACATTGCGCGTCTTTGCGCCTCCGAGGATTGCGAGCCCAGACATGACCTTCCCAGTTTACCCGACCCTCCTTCTGACCATCTGCGCCACCGCCGCCCAGGCCGCCCAGATCTGGACCGTCCGCCTGGAGGAGCCCACCGGCATCGAGCGCCGCACCGGCGAATTGGTCCGCGTCCCGCTGTCGAAACTCGTCGGCCACAAATCCGGATTCCGCGTTGCCGCGCCGGGGGGCAGGGAAGTGCCCGTCCAGGTCGATGGCGATTACCTGCTGTTCCCCGCGGACGTCATGGGCGCGCAGCTTGTTGAATACACCATCTCCTGCTGCACCAAACCTCGCACGCCGGAACCGGCCGTCACCGTCCGCCGCATGGCCTCGGGCCTCATCGAGATGGCCAACGGCAGAGTTCGTTTGGTCGTGGACGCTCAAAAGGCCGCCATCGTCGAAGCCTACAACCTCACCGCCGGTCCGCAGCGAGCCGTCAATCTGGTCGAAACTACCCCCGACGAACGCGACCGCAACGACATCCACGACACCTCGCAGCGCGCCACCGGCCCTGCCTCGCCAGTCTCAGGACCCAACTCCGGTTGGACGGCCCTCTCCGCGCCCGCCGGCGAATGGATCCTCAAAAGCGGCGTCCTCGAAGGCAAACTCACCCGCGGCGACTTCGAACTCCGCCTTGCCGCCGGCTCCGGCACCGTCGTCTGGACCGGCCCCGGAGGATTTCGTTTCGCCAGCGTCAGCGCCCTGCCGCACATGCCCTTCGACCGCTGCTCGGACGGCAACGAATACGCCTGGCCCACCGGACCCGGCTCCGGCCAGCCGCCCAACCCTGAAATCGGTGTTAAGAAATGGTCCAAGGCCCCCGGCGGCGTCTTCACCTACTACAACCGCCAGGAAAACTACGCCGCACTGGGCATCGCAGCCCTCGACGCGACGCTCCAGTTCACCGGCGCCTGCACCTCCCGCTTCGAGGCCAAATCCGAGAAACCCGTCTCCCGCATCGGTCTCCTCTTCCATGAATGGCGCGGCGACGACACCACGCTCGCCGCCCGCGCCGAGGCCCGCCGCCTCCGCGAACCCCTCCTCATCGAGGTCAGCGAAGCCAGGGAAGGCGACATCTCCATCCAGATGGCTTTGCCCGAACCGCCCGTTCCCGTCCAGGAGGTGGCCGCTGCCCTGCCGCCCCCTTTTGAACCCGAGCGCCTCAGCCTCAACGGTGAATGGGAACTCTCCTGGGGCGAAAAGGGCCAGGGTCCGTCGAGCGAATGGCGCAAGGTCCAGGTGCCCGGGTCGGTCCATCTCCAGTGGCTGCCCAAAGACCAGATTTACTCCCGCGACGCCGCCTGGGTGAGCCGCAAGGAATGGTGGTACAGGACCACCCTCCGCGTCCCGCTGTCGATGAAAGGCAAGAGCCTGCTCCTTGAGTTCGGCGCCACTGACTACTTCGCCGAAATCTACATCGACGGCCGCCGCATCGCCCGCCATGAAGGCTACATCGACCCCCATTCGCACGACGTCAGCGATTCCATAAAAGCCGGTTCAGACCACGAACTGAGACTCCGCATCTGGACCCCCGTCCACTACTACTGGAAGCACCGCCCCTACACCGTCAAAGGGGCCTACGGCGGCGTCGACCAGAAACCCGACGACATCACCGCCCTCGGCATCACCCGCGGCGTCTCGCTCACTGCCTGGCAGGAAGCGCGCCTCACCGATCTCGCCGTCGATACCCGCATCGAAAACGGCCGCGGCATCGTCGATGTCACCGCCGAGGCCGAGGGCGACGCCGAAGATGTCACCTGGGAGGCGTATCTCGCGCCGGCCAACTTCACCGGCGGTGCCGTCCAGCGCATCACGCTCCCGGCCACTCGAGCCACGGAGCGCTTCGTCTTCACCGTCGACAACCCCCAACTCTGGTGGACCTGGGACCACGGCAAGCCCAACCTCTACACCCTCGACCTTCGCCTCCGCAACGCCGCCGGCCAGGTGCTCTCGGCCAAACGAATCAATGTCGGCATCCGCACCATCGCCCGCCACGGCGACAAGTTCTACTTGAACGGCAAGCCCGTCTTCATCCGCGGGACCAACATCTACGCCAACCTCTGGCTCTCGGAGTTCGGCCGGAAAGAGTACGAGCGGGACCTGGCCATCATCCGCCAGATGAACGTCAACGCCATCCGCGTCCACTGCCACTTCGAAAACCCTGAATTCTACGAACTGGCCGACGAGCAGGGCTACCTCGTCTGGCAGGACTATCTCGAAGCCTGGTATCCCCACGACACCGAATTTTCCCGCCGGGCAGCCGAACTGTTCGACAACCACATCCGCATGGTCCGCAACCATGCCTCGGTCCTGGCTTGGGCGCCCTCTGACGAAGAGGACCTGGAAAACTACCGCGACCTCACCAAACACCTCGCCGCCCGCGCCTCGCTGCTCGATCCGCAGCACCGCTGGGTCCAGCGCTCAACCGGCCGCTGGGGCGATGCCCACCTGTATTACGGCTGGTACGGCGGCTCGATCTACAACTACGCCCGCATGACCGCCAACCTCGTCACCGAACTCGGCTCCACGGCCCTGCCCAACAAGGAGTCCATCGAACGCTTTATGAAGGGCAAATGGCCCATTCCGGACTACGCTGAGGACTGGCACTACCACCGCCTCCAACTCCCCGAGGCCGAACGCGCCTGGGGCAACCTCCGGAAGCTGTCCATCGAAGACGCCGTCAAGATCTCGCAGAACTACGCCTCGCGCCTGTTCCAGATCGCCCTCGAACGCGCCCGCCGCCGCAAAGATGAAGGCGCGGGCGGCATCTTCCACTTCTTCGCCATCGACTTCTGGCCCTCGGTCACCATGGCCGCTGTCGATTTCTACCGCGTCCCCACCAAGGTTCATGCCACCGTCGGCCGCAGTTTTTCGCCCGTCCTGGCGTCGATCGAATACAGCCGTGACGTCTACAAGCCCGGCGAATCGGTCATCCTGCCTGTTTGGGCCATCAACGACCTGCATGAGGACCTCGGCCAGTGCGAAATCCGCTGGTCGACAAGCGAGGCGAAAGGCGTGATCCGCCACCACCTCGCGCCCGACTCCAGCCGTGAGGCCGGCGACATCACCTGGACGCCCCAGTCGCCCGGCAACCACACCTTCACGCTCGATGTCTGGGCTGGAGGAAAGCGCCTCTCGACCAACCTCGTCGAGTTTACCGTCAAGCCTTAAATCGCCCGCCGCCCCGGTTTTTTTCACCCACGGGCAACTCGCTCAGTTCGGATTCGCCTCTTCTTCGCCCAATTTTAGCGCTTCTCGGCCCATTTTTGCCCTTCCGCCGAGCTCTTTCGCCCATCCGCAAGCCGCTCCATCAACGGTACTTGCCCAAAGCCTGGCAACCGTACTGGAACTCCAGGCGCTGCAACCGCTCCCGTTGTCCGGACCCCTGTACCCTTACAACCGCCCTCAGTACCGTACCCAACACGCCATTGGCCCATACATGCCCGGTACCTAACCTGAATTCAGGCCAAGCCAAAGCAGATCTCAGGAAACCACACTCAACCATGAACACGAAGCGCCTCATCGTCATGTTGATCGCCCTTGTCGCCCTGTCGGCGACCGCGTCAGCAACCGTAATCATTTGCCAGCCTCCCTATTGCGAGGCGCCAACGAACGTCCTGTTCAACCTGTCGGGCAATGGCGGCTACGGATCCTACGGCAACACGCGGACGTTCATCAACGAGGGCCTGACGTTGACGGTCACCTCTTTCGGGCTGACCGGTAATTCAGCCACCACCTTCCAGACCGCCGCCACGGGTCAGTGGAGCGGCGGCTTGGGCGTCAGCGATCAGATTGAAGGATTCTCCGCCAGCAGCTACAAGCACACGGTCGACAACAACGGCTACTACAACTTTGTACTCTTCCAGTTCGACAAGCCGGTTGACCCGCTGTCGCTCTCGCTCACCCAGTTCAACGGCGACAGCGACGTCTCCTACTGGACCGGCAACCTCACCGGCTCGCTCATCGGCCAGACTCTCGCCGGCCTGCCCGGCCTTGGCTTGGGCAGCATGTACACAAATACCGCCGGCGGCAGCCGTACCTTTTCGCTCACTAGCCCCACTGTCAACGCCCTGCTGGTTGCCGCCAAGATCGGCAACAACAACGACTACTTCAAGATCGAGGACATCTGCGTCGACTACATCAGGACCCCGCCTCCTCCTCCCGGCGAGATCCCTGAGCCATCCACCTACGCCACCATGGGCGGCGCGTTGCTCGGTATCGGCGTCTTCATCGCCCGCCGCCGCAAACAGCAGGCATAACGGATCCGCGCAACGACCCTTCGCTGCGCCTCATTCCGAACCCTAGTCCTGACAAGGCCCGGCACTGCCGGGCTTTCGTCATTTCCGGCCCTCTTCGCAGGCTGCCGCCGCAGACTGGCCATCCGCGCCGGGTGCTGTAAAACATCGCGCCCCCACACGATTCCGTTGGAACAAACGGCAGCCGATTCCGTCCTCTCAGGCGATCCCGGTTCTATTGGTGCGGCCTGATCGCCCTGCCCGGTCCGGGGAGAAGGGACACAGATGCCGGACTTCCTGCGCGATCTCCGTTTCGCGGTTCGATCACTTTCCCGCGCGCCCTTGTTCACCACCGTCGCCGTGCTCTCCCTGGCTCTCGGCATCGGCGCCAATACCTCGATCTTTTCCATCTTTGACCAGGTCCTCCTGCGCCTGCTGCCGGTGAAGGACCCCGAATCGCTTGTCCTCATTGCGACCAAAGGAGCCCACCCTGGCAGCAACCGCGGGAGGAACTCCCTCTCCTATCCGATGTATAAGGACTACCGCGAGAGAAACGAAGTCTTCTCCGGAGTTCTGTGCCGCAGAGGCGAGGAAGTCAACCTCAGTATCGAAGGATCGACTGAGAGAGTTGGGGCGGAGCTGGTCTCGGGCAACTACTTCGAAGTGCTGGGCGTACTCCCCGCCGAAGGACGCGTCTTTTCTACATCCGATGAGACTTCTGTTGGATCGAACCCCGTTGTCGTCCTCAATCACGACTACTGGCGAACGCGCCACAAAGCGGATCCATCCATCGTGGGCAAGGTGGTGCGGATCAACAACTACCCGATGACCGTGGTGGGTGTCGCAGCTCCAGGATTCAACGGCGTCACGCTCGGCTTCCGGCCCAGTGTTCATATCCCGGTCACCATGAAGAGGCAGGTCACCCCGTCCTGGGACGATTTCGACAATCGCCGCACCCGCTGGGTGCAGGTGCTGGCGAGGCTCAAGCCCGGCATCACCATGGAGAGGGCCGAAGCGTCGATCCGGCCGCTCCACAAGCAGATCATCCAGGGCGAGGCGCAAGAAGCCGAGTTCGTCGTGAATGTCCCGAAATACATGCGTGACCAGTTTTTGAGCTCTTATGCCGTGGTACTGCCGGGCGGCCAGGGCGACTCTGCCATGCGCCGCCACATGGAAACGCCGATGCGCGTGATGATGGGCTTGGTCGGGCTGGTGCTCCTCATCTCCTGCGCCAACGTGTCAAACCTGTTGGTTGCCAGGGCGACAGGCAGGCAGAAGGAGATTTCAGTTCGCTTGGCCATCGGCGCCGGACGCGCGAGGATCGTCGGCCAGTTGCTGGTCGAGAGCATGTTGCTTTCGCTGGCCGGGGGAGCGTTCGGACTCCTTGTGGCCCGCTGGACCACTCACTACCTGCTCCGCTTCGCCCCCGACGAGCAGGCGCGCCTGGCCATTTCGCCCGAAATTGACCCTCGTGTCCTTGGGTTCACCATCGTCCTATCGCTGGCTGCCGCCTTCATCTTCGGGCTGATCCCGGCGCTGCAGGTTTCGCGAACCGACTTGGCGAAGACCCTAAAGGAGCAGTCTGGAGCGGCCGGCGCAGGCCACGGCGGCAGACTCCGCCGGGCGTTGGTTGTCGCCCAGGTCGCCCTATCGTTTATGCTGCTCGCCGGAGCCGGACTCTTCGTCCAGAGCCTCCAGAAACTCAAAGTAACCGATCCCGGATTCCAGGCCTCGAACCTCATTCGCTTCAGACTGGATCCCACCCTCAGCGGCTACGACGTCATGCAGACCAAACAGTTCTACCGCCAGATGCGGGCTCGCCTGTCTGCGATCCCCGGCGCGACCGGCGTGGGCCTGGCAGTGGTTCCCATCCTTGACAGAGCGGACTGGAGTTCCACCGTCTCGGTGGAAGGCTACCGTTCCAAGGACGGCGAGGACATGAACCCGCATTTCAACTCCATCTCGCCGGGCTATTTCAAAACCATGGGGATCCATGTGGTGGCAGGCCGTGAATTCGACGAACGCGACGGTGCGGGGGCTCCCCGCAAAGGCATCGTCAACGAGAGGTTCGCCAAGCTCTACTTCGCCGGCCGCAGCCCGCTCGGATTCCATTTCGGAATCGGCGGAGGAGCCAACGCCAAGCCTGACATCGAAATTGTCGGCGTGGTCAAGGATGTGAAGTACGAATCCTTGAACGAGGACCCGTACCGGCAGATTTTCGTCGCAAACGACCAGGACGAATGGAGTTCGTCGATCACCACTTATGTCCGCACGGCGCTGCCCTCGTCGCAGATGTTTCCCCTGATCCGCCGTGAGATGGCCCAGATGGATCCGAACATCCCACTGTTCGACATGATCACGATGGAGGACCAGTTGGACGTCTCGTTGTCGATCGAGCGCTTCATCGCTTTCCTGTCGAGCGTCTTCGGCTTCCTGGCCACTGCGCTGGCCATCATCGGACTCTATGGCGTCACATCATTCAACGTCACCCGCCGGGCCAAGGAGATCGGCATCCGCATGGCGCTCGGGTCGGACCGCAGGCGCGTCGTGCTGATGGTGCTCAAAGAGGTTCTCACCCTTTCCTTCATCGGCATCGTGATCGCGCTGCCGCTGACGCTCTGGCTCGGAAAATTCCTGGAGAGCCAGTTGTATGGCGTGCAGGCCCGCGATCCGATGACGATGCTCGCGGCCACTGTGGGTTTGACTGCTATCTCGGTGCTTGCAGGCCTCGGACCGGCATTGAGGGCCAGCCGGACCGATCCAATGAACGTCCTGCGCTTCGAATGAGATGGCGGGGCAATAAGGCAGGGAACAACGCCCCGCATGATTCCGTCTTTCAAGATGCAAGCCGGGCCGGCCCAAAAAGAGACAACGAGGGAGGCAACCATGTACTGCACCGATTGCGGCCACCAAATGCAGCCGACTGACCAGTTCTGCGCCCAATGCGGCCACCGCACCGCCTCCGGCGCGGCATCGTCGGCTCTCCCGCCGCCGCGGCATCGCCTGATGCGTTCCATGGCGGACAAGAAAATCGCCGGCGTCTGCTCGGGCATCGCCCGCCAGTACGACTGGGACGTCACCCTGGTCCGCGTTGCCTTCCTGCTCGGCATCGTCTTCCACGGCGTCGGACTGCTGGTCTACTTCCTGGCCTGGATCACCATGCCGCGCGACGACATGGCCACTTCCAATCTCAGCTACGGCGCTTAACGCCCGTCAGACGGCGGTCTTCCGCCAAGGCTTCGGCGACGGGCCTTGGTCGCGGCCCTCCACTCTGTCGTAGATGTGCTTCCCGTTTGTCGTGCCCAACCCGTCGTTGTAGAAACGCGTCTCGCCCAGCACCAGTTGAATCGACTCCACAAACCCGTGCAGCCCTTTCAGGTGCTCCGCCAGGGCCGGCGTCTTCCTGCCGTGCGGAGTCAGGAAGATCTTCTGGAAGCCCAGATCTGTCAGCACCGCGATCTCGTCGCCCACCGCCAGTCCAGACTCCGCCACCACCGCCGCACCCTCGGCGTTCTCCCTTAACAGCGCAGCGAAGCCGCCTTTGCTGACAACTGTGCCTTGCCCGGCCGGACGCGTATTGAATCCGGCAGCGCAGAGTTGCTCGATCTGTTCGCCGATGCGGGGGACTTTGGTTTGTTCACGTTTGAAGAACATGGCAATGAGGAATCTCTCTTCCATTATAGGGCTGCTAAAATGGGGACCAAACCGTGGCGCGTCCGTTATGCGCCGCACCGAAGGCCCCGTGTCCGCGCCTGATGCGCCAATCCGATTCGACACGCTCCGCTGACGAACACCGGAGTCCGGGCCTCATAAACGAAAGGATGGCCCGATGGCCCTGACGATCGCCGGGATTGAGATCAATCCCAAATTTACCCCCACGCATGACCCCGATTTCGCCGCCGCCTCTCTCTTCGAGCGTGCCTACCTTGAGTTGTCCGCCAAACTCGGCAGCGAACCTCTCGTCCTCTCGCTCGAACGCACAGGCGGATCGGTTTCGCGTTTCGAGACCGTAGTCATCCCCCCCGCCGCCGGATACATCGAAGCCACGCTGCTCCGCATTGAGCGCATCGTCAAGTTCCTGCTCTGGCAACGCGGCGGCCATACGGTCTACTGCGGCGGGCCCGCCGTGATCGGCTCGCACCTCGCAGCGCAGTACTCCCCCTCAGGCGAGCGCGCCTTTGACTACGAATTCATGACCGGCGTCTACGAACAGCCGTTCGCCGTCAAATCCTGCACCGCCGCCGAGGCCCCCCAGGCCAAGGAAACCGGCATCGCCCTGGGCCGCCATCTCGATGGCTGCCGCGTCGGCTTCGACCTCGGCGCCAGTGACCGCAAGGCCAGCGCCGTCATCGACGGCGAAGCTGTGTTCAGCGAGGAAGTCGTCTGGGATCCCCGCAACGCAACCGACCCCGAATACCACTATCAGGGCGTCATGGACTCCATCCGCCGCGCCGCCAGCCATCTGCCTCGCCTCGATGCCGTCGGCGGCAGCGCCGCAGGCGTCTACATCAACAACCGTCCCCGCGTCGCCTCGCTCTACCGCGGCGTGCCCAAAGACCAGTTCGAGGCCAAAATCGCCCCCATGTTCGAACGCATGGGCAAGGAACTCGGCGTCCCCTTCGAAGTCGTCAACGACGGCGAAGTCACCGCCCTGGCCGGTTCCATGTCATTGGGTGAAAACCCCGTCCTCGGGCTCGCTTTCGGATCCAGTCTCGCCGCCGGCTACGTCAACCGCGAAGGTAACATCACCGGCTGGCTCAACGAGCTGGCTTTTGTTCCGGTGGACTACCGCCCCGGCGCTCCCAAGGACGAATGGTCCGGCGACGGCGGCTGCGGAGTCCAGTACTTCAACCAGGTCGGCGCCAACCGCATCTCAACAGAAGCAGGCATCACCTATGCCGAGGGCCAGCCGTTGCCCGAACGCCTCGTCGAACTGCAGAAACTGATGGCTGCCGGCAATGAAGTCGCCGCCGAGGTCTACGACACCATCGGAATCATGCTCGGTTACGGCATCGCCCACTATGCGAACTTCTACGACCTGAAGAACATCCTTGTCCTCGGCCGTGTCACCACCGGCAAGGGCGGCGATATCCTGCTTGATACCGCGCATAAGGTTCTCCAAGCCGAGTTCCCTGAACTCGCCGCCCAGATCAGCGTCGCCCTGCCCGACGAAAAGAGCCGCCGCGTCGGCCAGTCGATCGCCGCCGCCAGCCTGCCCGCACTGAAAGCATAACTTAAGAGGAGTCATCGGAAATGATTGAACTGAAAGCACCTACGGCTGAACTCTGGGTCCCTGACGGCTCGTCAATCGACGCCGCGCTCAGCCGCACCACCCATATGTCGATCGCCGCCCACCAGGACGACGTCGAAATCATGGCGCTGGACGGCATCCTCAAGTGCTTCGGCCTCGACGACAAGTGGTTTGCCGCCGCCATCGTCACCAACGGCGCGGGTTCGCCGCGCGACGGCATCTATGGCCGCTACACCGACGCCGAGATGATGACCGTCCGCCACCTCGAACAGAAAAAGGCCGCCTATGTCGGCGAATACTCTTACGTCGCCTTCCTCGACCATCCCAGTTCGGTGGTCAAAAACGGCTCGCACCCCGACCCCGCCGCCGACATCAAGGCCCTGCTCGAAGCCTCGAAACCCGAAATCGTCTACACCCACAACCTTGCCGACAAGCACGACACCCACGTCGGCGTCATGCTGCACACCCTGCGCGCCATCCGCTCCATGGATGCCGCCTCAAGGCCGAAGAAGCTCTACGGCTGCGAAGTCTGGCGCGACCTCGATTGGATGATCGATGCCGATAAAATCGCCTTCGCCCTCGACGAGCGCGAGAATATCGCCATGTCGTTGGTCGGCGTCTTCGACTCGCAAATCGCCGGAGGCAAGCGTTACGACCTGGCCACGATGGCCCGCCGCCGCGCCCACGCGACATATCACCAGTCCCATTCCGTCGACGCCGCCCAGATGCTGAACTTCGCCATGGACCTGACGCCCCTGATTGAAAACGACGATCTCGACCCCACCGTCTACGTCGAAGGCTACCTCGCCCGCTTCCTCGACGAAGTCCGCGCCCGCATCAGCAAGTTGTCCTGATCGAAGGAGTATAGACCCATGCAACCCAAACTCGAACTCGCCGCCATCACCGACGAATTCACCCCCGAACTTGAACGCGCCCTCGACGCCATGGCCGCCATCGGCATGACCGGCGCCGAACTGCGTGTCGTCTGGGGCAAGAACATCATGGACCTCACCGACGACGAGGTCGCTCGCGCAGTCGATGCCGTCAAGTCCCGCGGCATGCACGTGCTCGGCATCTCTTCGCCGATCCTCAAATGCATCCTGCCCGGCGACCATGTCCTCGACACCCGCTTCCAGCAGGACATCTTCGCCTCCAAGCACACCTTCGACGACCAGCCCCGCCTCGCCGACCGCGCCTTCAGGCTCTGCGAGATGACCGGCGCCAAAATCATCCGCGTCTTCTCCTACTGGCGGACCATGGAGCCCGAAAAGTGCCACGACGCCATCTGTGAAGCCGTCGCCAATCTCGCCGATCAGGCCAAGTCCCACGGCGTCATCATCGGCATCGAAAATGAGCACGCCTGCAACATCGGCACCGCCTCCGAGGCGCTCAAGATCCTCGACGCCGTCCAGCACCCGAACCTGAAACTGGTCTGGGACCCGGCCAACATGCTGGTCGGCGGCGAAGACCCATACCCGGCCGGCTACGACCTTCTGCCCATCGACCGCATCGCCCACGTCCATGCCAAGGACTGCCACATGGAGGGCCACAAGCCCGTCTGGGGCCCCCTCGGTACCCGCCACGTCGACTGGAAAGGCCAGATCTCGGCCCTGCTCCGCGACGGCTACACCGGCGCCGTCAGCCTCGAAACCCACTGGCCCGGACCCAATAACAACAAGTTCGAAGCCAGCGTCATTTGCGGCTGGAACCTCCGCGGTCTGCTCGCCTCGTAAACACATCCATAGTTTCTGTTACCCGGACCCCTGTTTGCGGCGTCAAATAGGGGTCCACTGGTTTCTGGTATCCTGAACCGCTATATAAGGTCTGTCAGGGGACCTCTGGGAAGGATGATGTGAAGCTTCGACATGCCATAGCTGCAGTTGTCCTCATCGCATTCGCTGCGACGGCCGTATTCGCTTTCCAGCGCGGCGGCGGACGCCGTGGTTTCCGCATCTTCCAGGACTCCGATGAACCACTGGTCCTGCCCTCCGATGCCAGCGAGAAGAACGAATTCAACTTCGCCCGCCTGCGTTACTCGAATGTCCGCGCCTCCGGCATGTGGGCCGCCCGCGGGTCGTGGTCTGTCGATTACCCCAAAGCCGACCGCCAGTTCCTCATGGGCGTCCGCCGCCTGACACGCCTGAACACCCACTCCATTGAAACCGTCGTCGACCTTCACTCCGACGAGATCTTCAACCACCCCTGGGTCTATGTCGTCGAGCCCGGACACTGGAACTTGTCGGCCCAGGAGGCCGCCAAACTCCGCGAGTACGTCGAACGTGGCGGATTCCTGATGACCGACGACTTCCACGGAACTTACTCCTGGGGCAACTTCATGGCCAGCCTCTCGCGCGCTTTCCCGGATAAGTCCGTCACCGACATCCCCGACGACGACCCCATCTTCCACGTCGTCTACGACCTCCAGGATCGCTTCCAGGTTCCCGGCATCGTCAACTATCCCTTCCAGCAGACACATGAGTACGACGGCTTCGAGTCCCGCTGGCGCGCCGTCCGCGATTCCAAAGGCCGCATCGTCGTCGCCATCTGCCACAACATGGACCTCGGCGACGCCTGGGAATGGGCCGACCATCCCGAATACCCCGAAAAGTACGCCTCGCTCGCCTACCGTATCGGCATCAACTATATTCTCTACGCTATGACCCACTAGAGCCACGATGTTCGAACTCCTCTTCAAGTACCCGGCCGTGATGTTCCAGAAGGGCGAGTTTGTCTTCGGCCGCTCCTGGCCCGTCTGGCTACTCATCGCCGCCGCGCTCGCTGCCGCCGCCTATGCCGGCACGGTCGCCTGGCGCGCCCGCACCCGCTGGTCCGTTGCGCCTTACACGCCCGTCCAGCGCTGGCTCCGGCCCGCCATACTCGGCGCACTCGGCTGGGCGTCGATCGCCGTTTTGCTGCTCATGCTCTGGCAGCCCGCGCTCAGCGTTTCCAGCCTCAAGCCGCGCCAGAACGTCGTCGCCGTCGTCATTGATTCCTCAAAGTCCATGGCGCTGCCGGGGCAGGGAACCACTCGCATCGCCCAAGCCCGAAACCTGCTCGATTCCGGACTCCTCGCTGACCTGAAAGCCCGCTACCCGGTCCGGATCTATGCCGCCGGCGCCGACGCCACCCGCGTCGAAACCCCATCCGCCATCGACCCCGTCGCACCCGTTACCCGCCTCGGAAACTCGCTTGCCCAGGTCGCCGGCGAATCCGCCACCCTGCCCATCGGCGCCGTCGTCCTGTTGACCGACGGTTCTGACAACTCCCGAGGCTTCGACCGCTCCGCCCTTTCGGCTCTGAAACAAGCCCGCATCCCCGTCCACGCCATCGGCTTCGGACCCGAGACCCTTCCCACTGATATCGAAATGCTCAACGCCGGCGCACCTGCCCGCGCGCTGCCCAGTTCCCGCATCCCCATCGTGGTGCGCATCCGCCATTCGGGCTTCGATCAGCGCCAGGCGAAGCTCACCGCCTCCTCTGAAGGCCAGACGCTCGCCACCCGCCAGATCACCCTGCCCGCTTCGGGCCAGCTTGCCGCTGAAAACATCACCATCACCGCCGGCAAGGCCGGTGCGATGAATGTCCAGCTCAGCGTCGAGCCCTTGGGCGGCGAACTCTCCCCGGCCAACAACTCGCAGTCGGTCCTGGTTCAGGTGGAGGACCGCAAGCCCCGGATCCTCTACTTTGAAGGCGAACCTCGCTGGGAGCTGAAATTCGTCCGCCGCGCGGCCGGAGAGGACAAGACCCTCGAACTCGCCAGCCTCCTGCGCACCACCCAGAACAAGTTCTACCGCCAGGGCATCGCCTCGCCCGCCGAACTCGTCAACGGTTTCCCCTCCACTGTCGAAGAGATCTTCTCTTACGACGGATTGATCATTGGCGCGGTCGAAGCAGGCGCCTTCACGCCCTCGCAGCTATCGCTCATCAAGGCCTTCGCTGACCGCCGCGGCGGTGGCGTCCTATTCCTCGGCGGCCGCACGGCTCTCTCCGAAGGCGCGTGGCACACCACCGATGTCGCCGAAATGCTGCCCGTTTCGCTCTCCGGCCGCAAAGACACCTTCTCGCGCAACCCCGTCAAAGCCGAACTCACCCAGCAGGGTGTCCTGCACGACCTCACCCGTCTCGACGACTCGCCGCAAGCCAACGCCGCCCGCTGGCGCGCTCTCCCCCCCATCGCCGATTTCCAGCAATCCGGCCCGCCCAAGCCCGCCGCCCTCGTCCTTCTCGAAGCCGCCTCTGCGCAAGGCCGCCAGCCGCTTCTCGCCGTCCAGCCCTTCGGCCGCGGCCGCGTAGCCATGCTCTCCACCGGCGGGACCTGGAAATGGCAGATGCTGATGGATGCCCGCGACCAGTCCCACGAATCGTTCTGGAAACAGATGCTGCGCTGGCTGGTCTCCGAATCCCGGCCCCGCATCGCCGCCCGCGTCTCTGAATCGGTGCTCAACGACGCCGAATCCGTACGCATCGACGCCGAGGTCTTCGATCCCAACTTCCTGCCCACCTCCGAAGCCACCGTCGAAGCCCGCATCACCCAACCCGGAGGCGAAACCGCCCTAGCCACCCTCCAGCCCGATCCCGTCCGCCCAGGCCGGTACACAGCCGACTTCAAAGCCCTCGCCCCCGGCGCCTACGTCGCCCAACTCTCCGCCCGTCTAGGCGACGCCGAATTCGCCCGCGACGAGCTCATGTTCCGCCGCCAGGACGGCGTCGCCGAGGCCTTCCATCCAGAGCAGGACCGCCCGCTTCTCGAACACCTCGCATCCCAAACAGGCGGCAAATACTGGACGCCTGAGTCAGCCCGCGACCTGCCCAAGGAGATCGAATTCAGCGAAGCCGGACTCTCGGTCCGCGAACTCCACGACCTCTGGGATTCGCCCTTCGCCTTCCTGCTTCTCATCGGCCTCAAGGCCGCCGAATGGCTTCTGCGCCGCCGCTGGGGGGCCGTCTAATGCGTAACTCGATCCTCGCCCTGCTGCTCACCGCCGGTCTCACGCAGGCCGCCACCCACCACATCCTCTGCGCAGGCCTCGGCGGCGAACCCGACTACGACACCCGCTTCACCTCGCTCGTCACTGACGCCCAAAAACTGCTCGTCTCGCCCGGCGACACCGTCACCGCCCTCACCGGAGCACAGTCATCGAAGGACTCGCTCCGCGCCGCCATTGCCAAAGCTATCGCCGCCGCCTCGCCTGACGATACCCTCGTCATCACCCTAATCGGCCACGGCACATTCGACGGAACCGAATACCGCTTCAACATCCCCGGCCCAGATCTCACCGCCGCCGAACTCGACCAGTGGCTCGCTCCCGCGCGCGCCCGCATTGTCGTCGTCCTCGCAACTTCGGCCTCTGGCGGCGCCATCGCCACGCTGCGCCACCCCAACCGCGTCATCATCTCGGCCACCCGTTCCGGCACCGAGAAGAACGCAGTCGTCTTCTCCCGCTTCTGGGTCGACGCCCTGCGCGACGCCGCCGCCGACTCGGACAAAAACGAATCCGTCAGCGCCCTGGAAGCCTTCCGCTTCGCCGCCCTCAAGACTACCCGTTACTACGAAACCCTCAAACGTCTGGCCACCGAGCACCCGGTGATCGAGGACACCGGCAAAGCCGACGCTGTCGCCGACCCCTCGCCTCAGAACGGCCAGGGCCTGCTCGCCTCCCGCACCCCTATCGCCCGCTTCGGCTCGGTCCAGAAAGCACTCGCCGACCCCGCCAAACAGGCCCTGCTCAAGCGCAAGGAGACCGTCGAACAGGCCATCGACAAGCTCAAATACGAAAAGGCGGCCCTGCCCATCGCCGACTACCGCAAGCAACTCGCAGCCCTGCTCCTGCAACTCGCCCAGATCCAGGAGGAGATCGAAAAGTGATCCTCCGCCTCAGCCTCGCCCTGCTACCCGTGATGCTCTCAGCCGCACCGGCCGAGGATTGCTGGCAACACGCCAAGTCCGGCCGCCGCGACCAGGCGCTCTCCTGCTTCCTCATCGCAACCCGCTCCAACGACGCCTGGGCCCAGGCCGAGGGCTTCTGGTATCTCGGCGACTTCAAAGCCTCCAACGAAGCCTTCCGCGCCGCTGTGAAGAGCCGCGACAAAGACCCGGAAATCCGCGTCCGCTGGGGCCGCATGTTCCTCGAACGCGGCAACACCTCCGACTCCGCTGACCTGTTCAACGAAGCCCTTGCACTCAAGCCCGCCTACCCGCCAGCCCTGCTCGGCATCGCCCTCACCGCCGCCGAATCCTACGACCGCCGCGCCCTGGACTACGCCGCCCAGGCGTTGAAGGCCGACCCCAACCTCGTTGAAGTCCGCGAACTCCTCGCCGCCCTCCACCTCGAAGACGTCAACCACTCAAAGGCCCGTGAGGAAGCCGAAGCCGCCCTCAAACTCTCGCCCAGCGCCCTCGACGCACACGCCCTCCTCGCCACCATCGAAATCCTCAACGACCGCGCCTCGCTCGACCCCGCCTCGAATCCGCCGCTGGCCAAGATGCTCGCCGCCAACCCGGTCTACGGCCATGGATTCGCCCGCATCGCCCACTGGCTGGTCCTCAACCGCCGCTACTCCGACGCCATCGCGGCCTACCGCCAAGCCCTGGCCCTGGACCCCTCGCTCGACCGCGCCAAATCCCAGCTCGCCATCAACCTCATGCGCATCGGCGAAGACGCCGAAGCGCGCAAGCTGCTCGTCGAATGCTACGAAAACGGGCTCCGTAACGCCGCCACCGTCAACACTCTGCGCCTGCTCGACTCCTACCCGCGCTTCAGGACCATCAAGACCCCCCGCGCCATCATCAAGCTCCACTCCTCCGAAGCCGACCTGCTCGAACCCTACGTCGTCCGCGAAACCGAACGCGCCATCACCACTTACGAAAAGAAGTACGGTCTCACTCTCCCCGGACCCGTCCAACTCGAGTTCTACCCCGACCACGAAGACTTCGCCGTCCGCACCATGGGCATGCCCGGTCTCGGCGCTCTCGGCGTCACCTTCGGCCTCGCCGTCGCCATGGATTCGCCCTCTGGCCGCCCGCCCGGCGAATTCCACTGGGCCAGCACCCTCTGGCACGAACTCAGCCACGTCTTCGCCCTCGTCGCCACCAACCACCGCGTCCCCCGCTGGTTTACCGAGGGCCTCGCCGTCCACGAAGAAACCGCCACCAACCCCGAATGGGGCGACCGCCTCGCTCCGCCCATCGTCCAGGCGATGAAGGAAAAGAAACTGCTGCCCATCGCCACCCTGGACCGCGGCTTCATCCGCCCGGCCTATCCGCAGCAGGTGATCGTCAGTTACTTCCAGGCCGGACGTATCTGCGACTACATCCAGCAGCGCTGGGGCTGGGCTAAGCTCCGCGAGATGCTGGACCTCTTCAAACAGGTCCGCCCCACGTCCGAAGTCGTCCAGACCGCCCTGAGCATGACGGCTGAGGACTTCGACAAACAGTTCCTCGCCTGGCTCGAAAAGGAACATGCCACTCCGCTGGCCGGCTACGACGCCTTCATGAAGGGCCTCAAACAGCTCAAGCAGGACCTCGCCTCCAAAGACGACGCCGCCCTTCTCAAAACCGCCGCCGCCATGGAAGCCGCTTACCCCGAATACGTCGAATCCGGCAACCCCTACGAAACCGCCGCCGATGCCCTCATCCGCACCGGCGACAAACCCAAAGCCCGCGAATGGCTCTGGAAATACGTCCGCCGCGGTGGCCGCTCACCCGAAGCCATCCAACTCCTCTCCAAACTCGAAGAGGAGGCCGGCAACGTCGAAAAGGCCGTCGAAGTCCTCGAACGCCAGCTCTGGATCTACCCGGTCAAGGACGAAGCTCTCCACAGCCGCCTCGGCGAAATGCGCGCCACTCTTGGCCGCTGGCCCGGCGCCGCCGAAGAGTTCGCCGCCGTCGTCGCCATGAAGCCGGCAGACCCGGCCCAGGCCCACTTCCGCCTCGCCAACGCATATAAGAACACCGGCCGCCTCGACGCCGCCCAGGAACACGTCCTGCTGGCGCTCGAAGCCGCGCCCGGCTACCGTCCGGCGCAAAAACTGCTGCTCGAATTGAATTCATTGGGCGACAAGCCCCAGGGAAGGCAACCATGATGACAGAAGTCGATACTCAAACCCTCCGCGCGCGCGTCGAGCGCTTCCAGCAGGTCCGCCTGGCGATGATCGCCGAGGTCCGCAAGGTCATCGTTGGCCAGGACGAAGTCCTCGAACAGCTCATGATCGCCCTGTTCGTCGGCGGCCACTGCCTCATCACCGGCATGCCCGGCACCGCCAAGACGCTGCTGGTCCGCACCATCGCCCAGACCCTCGGCCTCGAATTCAAACGCATCCAGTTCACCCCCGACCTGATGCCCTCCGACATCACCGGCACAGATATCCTCGAAGACGATCCCACCACCGGCCGCCGTCTCTGGACCTTCGTCAAAGGCCCCATCTTCGGCAACGTCATCCTTGCCGACGAAATCAACCGCACCCCGCCCAAAACCCAGGCGGCCCTGCTCGAAGCCATGCAGGAGCTCTCCTGCACCGTCCGCGGCAACCATTACAAATTGCCCGCGCCCTTCTTCGTTCTTGCCACCCAGAACCCAATCGAACTCGAAGGCACTTACCCGCTGCCCGAGGCCCAGCTCGACCGCTTCATCTTCAACACCCTGCTCGAATACCTCAGCGAAGAAGACGAGATGAAGGTGATCGGCCTCACCACCAGCACCGAAAGCGCCCGCCCTTCGCCCGTCACCACCGCTGAAGAGATCCTCAGCTTCCAGCAGCTCGTGCGCATGGTCCCCATCGCCGACGAGGTCGCCCGCTATGCCATCGCGCTGGTCCGCGCCACCCGCAGTTCCGACCCCTCCTCGCCCGACTTCGTCAAGAAATACGTTAACTTCGGCGCCAGCGTCCGCGGCGCGCAGTATCTGGTCCTCACCGCCAAAGCCCGCGCCCTGATGAACGGCCGCCACCACGTCACTTATGAGGACGTGACCGCCGTGGCGCGCCCCATCCTGCGCCACCGCATCCTGCTCAGCTTCCAGGCCGAAAGCGACCGCCTGTCGCCGGACGACATCCTCATACGCCTGCTCGAAGCCCGTCCGCCCCAGGGGGCCAAAGGGTAACCATCCATGCACCAGCGGTTCCTCGACCCGCAGATTCTGGCCGGCATCGCCAACCTCGAGTTGACGGCGCGCACGGTTGTTGACGGCTTCATCGCCGGCCTGCACCGTTCGCCCGACTTCGGCTTCTCGCAGGAGTTTGCCGAATACCGCCAGTATGTCCCCGGCGACGATCTGCGCTACGTCGATTGGAACGTCTACGCCCGCTCCGGCCGGCTCTACCTGAAGCGCTACCACGGCGAAACCAATACCCGGCTTACCGTCCTGCTCGACCGTTCGAACTCGATGGAGTTCGCCTCCCAGGGCATCCGCAAAATCGACTACGCCCGCTACCTCGCCGCTTCCATGGCCTACCTGGCCCACCACCAGCGCGACGCCGTTGGCCTGATTACCTTCGACGACGACATCCGCGACTTTATCCCGCCGTCCTCGCGCCAGGGCCAGTGGATGAAGGTCCTGCATGCCATCGACCGCGCCGAACCCGGCCACCGCACTGACTTCGCCAAACCGTTCCTGCAGTTCCAGGAAGTCCTCCGCTCGCGCGGCATCGTCCTGGTGGTCTCAGACTTCTACGCCGACCCCGAAACCGTCGCCCGCACCGTCGCTCCGCTGCGCCACCGCGGCAACGACGTCATCCTGTTCCATGTCCTCGACCCCATGGAGGTCGCCCCCGTCTTCAACGAGCCCAAGATCCTCATCGACCTTGAAACCGGCCAGGAGATGGAAGTCTCGCCCGAATACGCTGTGGGCCCTTACCGCCGCAAGATCGACTCCCACCTCGCCGCCATGAAAAGCGAAGCCGAAGCCGCCGGGCTCACCTACCTGCTCGCCGAAACCAACAAGCCGCTGGACCGCGCCCTGCGCGAATACCTTTCCATCCGTCAGGGGAGGCTCTAAATGGGACTCCTCGCGCCCCTCTTCCTCACCGGCCTCGGCCTTCTCGCGTTGCCCCTCTGGCTCCACCTGCTTAAGCGCCACCGCTCGACGCCGCAGAAGTTCAGCTCGCTCATGTTCTTCGAGCGATCGACTTCGGCCAGCGTCAAGCAGCGCCAACTCGACTACATCCTGCTCCTGCTGCTGCGCCTGGCCCTGCTCGCCCTGGCCATCTTCGCCTTCACCCGGCCCTACGTCCTCAGCGCTCTGCTGCCCGCTGAAAAGGCCGGACTGACGATCATCGCCATCGACGAATCGGCCAGCATGGGCGCTGAAGACAAGCTCGAACGCGCTAAGAACGGCGCCGTCGGCGTCATCGACTCTCTGCCCGACGGCGCCCGCGCCCGCATCCTTGCCTTCGGCGCATCCACCCATCTGCTCACCGATGCCATCTCTGAGAAGGACCAACTGAAAGCCGCCATCCGGTCAGTGAAAGTGACCGCATCGCGCAGCAGCCTTGGCGATCTCGCCGCGTCGCTCCGCAACATCGGGCGTTTGACAGCCGAGGCCAAAACCGTCCACCTGTTCAGTGACCTGCAACGCTCGTCGATGCCGGCGGCGTTCAACGAACTCCGCCTCGACTCGGGCATGGCGCTCACCGTTCACCCGATTGAGGGCAAGCAGAAGGAGAACTGGACGGTCGAATCCGTCAACGCCCCCACGCGCCTGCTCGACGCCTCCACCGCCCGCATCGAAGCCGTCCTGGCCGGCTACCATACCCCCGCCGCCACCCGCACGGCCGTGCTCCGCGCCGCTGGCCGCGAAGTGGCCCGCAAGCCCGTTGCCGTGCCCGCCGCCGGCAAGGCGACGGTGGTTTTTGAAGGCGGCCTGAACATCCCTTACGGTTTCGCCCAATGCGAAGTGGCTCTGCTCGAATCCGATGCCCTGGACTCGGACAACGCCTTCCTGTTCGCCGTCAACCGCGCCGACCCGGAGCGCATCCTGCTGTTGGATAGCACTTCAAGTAATGCCAGTTATCTGTATGTAAGTACGGCACTTGCCTCTGCCGCCGGAACATTGTTCAAGGTCGAACGGTCAGGCCCCACGCCCTCGTTCACCGGCGTTTCGGCCGTCGTCCTGTCAAACCCAGCCGCACTGAACCCGGCCGCCGAGGAGAGCCTGCGCAGCTATATCCGCTCGGGTGGCGGCGCGTTGATCGCCGTCGGACCGGCCACCGCCGCCGCTGGCCGAGTCCCTGTAGCCGGGCTGAAGATCTCCGGCAGCCGCTATGCTGACCGCTCAGGCGAACGCTTCGAAAGCGTTAGTTCCGCCGACCAGGCCCATCCCGCCATGGAGGGCTCCGGCCGCTGGGAATCTGTGCGCTTCTACCAGACCTTCCAGATCGAACCCGGCGAAGCCCGTGTCATCGCCCGGTTGAGCGACTCTTCGCCGCTGCTGCTCGAAGCCCGCCTCGGCGAGGGCCGAATCCTGATCCTGGCTTCGACTATCGACGGCCTGGCCAACGACCTGCCGCTGCAACCGGCGTTTCTCCAGTTCGCCGAGAAGTCCATGCGCTATCTCAGCAGCGCCGGCGAACGTGTCCGTTCGGTCGCCGTCGATTCGAATTACGAACTGCGCCAGGCAGGCACGGCAGCCACAGTTGATGTCATTTCGCCATCGGGCCAGCGCGCACTGTCGGTTTCCGAGGCCGCCGAGGCGCGGTCGATCCTGCTCGACGAAAAGGGCTTCTGGACCATTCGCCGGGCCGGCGGCCGGGCTGAAATGCTGGCCGCCAACATAGACCGCCGCGAATCGGATCTTGAAGCCATGCCCGCCGAATCGGCCGAACTTTGGCAAGGCGCGGCAGGCTCGGGCGTGGCTGCGGGCACAGTGGAATCCGATCGCGGCACGCGCCAGTTCTGGCCGTGGCTGCTGGCCCTGGCGCTCGTCGCCGGGCTGGCTGAATCGTGGGTGGCATCGAAGCATCTAAGGAGGGAGGCGGCATGAGTTCACTGGAGCTGTTCAGGCACTGGATTGAATCGGTCGAACGTCGGTTCCGGCGCCGGGCGCTCATCGCTGGCGTAGCCTCGATCACATGTTCGGCACTGGCCGCAACCCTGTTGGCCGTCTGGGTGGCCAACCGTTACGCCTTCAGCGACACAAGCCTGTTGTGGGCGCGTCTCGGCGTCTTCCTGGCTATCGCTCTGGCTGTTGCTTTCGGACTGGCAATTCCCCTGGTCCGCTCCAACCGCCGCGGCGTCGCCCAGATCGCCGAACGCCGTGACGACGGTTTCAAGGAACGCGTCCTCACCCTGGTGGAAAGCCCTGAAGGCAATCCCTTCCACGAGATCGTCGCCGAAGAGACCCTGCGCACCGCCGCCCACTGGCCCGCTGAGCGGTTCGTGCCCGGTCTGGCGCTGGCCAGCCTGGCCTCGGCGGCCGTCGTCTTCGCCGGTGTTCTGGTCTGGCTCGCAGCCGCGGGGCCTGGCGCATTCGGCCACGGTACGGCGCTGCTGTGGCTCGGCAAGCCGCCCTCCGGCGAAGCGTTCTATCGCATCGACGTGACGCCTGGGGACACCAAGGTCCGCAAGGGATCCGACCAGGTGGTCGAAGCCCGGCTGATCGGTTTCGAGGCCGTGCAAGTTCGCCTGATGGTCCGCCTGCCGGGGCAATCAAACTGGGAAGCCGCGCCGATGGAGCCCAAGACCGGCGTCCCCGGCACATATGGTTTCCTGATGGCGTCGTTGATGGAAGACACCGAATACCGCGTCGAAGCCGGCCGGCTGCAGAGCACGGTTCACCGGCTGACGGTGGTAGATCTGCCGTCGGTGGAGAAACTCCGCGTCACCTATAACTACCCGTCGTGGCTCGGCCTCGCCCGCCAGGTGGACGATCCAGGCGGCGACCTGCGCGCCGTCGAAGGCACCGAAGCGCTGATTGAAGTGATCACAAACCGGCCGCTGGCCTCGGGCCAGTTAGTCCTGGACGACGGCCGCACGATCGCGCTCGAGAAGACAGGAGAGAGAACCTCGGCCGCCCGCATCCGCATTGAGCGTGAAGCCGTTTATCACGTCGCAGCCATCGATGGAGGCGAATCGGTCCGCATCAGCGAGGATTATTTCATCGAACCGCGGGCCGAAAAGCCGCCCGAAATCCGTATTGCGCGCCCAGGGCGCGACGCGCGGGTGAGCCCCATCGAAGAGGTGGTGGTTGAGGTTGAAGCCAGCGACGACTACGGACTCACGGGCCTCGAACTGCGCTATTCGGTCAACGCCGGCCCGGAGAAAGCAGTCGCCTTCCCACAGGGCCGCGGGACCAAGGAGGGCAAGGGCAAGACGCTGATCGCGCTCGAGGATTACAATCTCCAGCCGGGCGATCTGTTGACGATTTATGCGGTTGGGCGAGACGCGCGGACGTCGGTCCAGACCGATATGTACTTCATCGAAGCCCAGCCGTTCGAGAAGGAATACCGGCAGGCGCAACAGGCCGGCGGCGGAGGTGGAGGCGGAGGCGGAGGTGAGCAGCAGGAGAACATCACCAAGCGACAGAAGGAGATCATCGCCGCCACATGGAATGTGATCCGCTCAAAGAAGACGGCCGCTGCGCTGCGCGAGGACGGCGAGTTCCTCACCGGCATCCAGAAAAAACTGGGCGAACAGGCGCGCTCGCTGGCCGGGCGCATGCAGAGCCGTGAGCTTTCCGGGACCAACGAAGAGTTCAAGAAGTTCGCCTCGGAGATGCAGTCGGCGGCGCGGGCGATGGATCAGGCGTCGGACCAGTTGAAGGGGCTGCGTTGGCGCGAGGCTCTGCAGCCGGAGCAGAAGGCGCTGCAGCATCTCTTGCGCGCCGAGTCCATTTTCAGAGAGATCCAGGTGGCTTTCGGGCAACAGGGCGGCGGAGGCGGAGGCGGCGGACAGAGCCGCGACCTCGAGAGCCTCTTCGACCTCGAACTGGACACCAACAAAAACCAGTACGAGACCGGCAACTCCTCGCAGCAGAACGCCGGTAACCGGGAACGCCAGGTGGACGAGGCGCTGAAGAAACTGGAAGAGTTGGCCAAACGCCAGCAGCAGTTGGCCGAGCAGCAACGACGCAACAACCAGCAGAGCTTCCAGCAGCGCTGGGAGCAGGAGATGCTCAGGCGCGAAGCCGAGCAGTTACGGCGCCAGATGGAAGAGCTTTCCCGGGGCCAGAGCGGCCAACAGGGTCAGCAGCAGGCACAGCAAGGCCAGCAGGGTCAGCAAGGTCAACAGGGACAGCAAGGTCAACAAGGCCAGCAGGGCCAGAGCGGCCAGCAGGGACAAGCGACAGCGCGGCAACAGGGTCAACAAGGCCAGCAGGGCCAGGCCGGTCAAGCCGGGCAGCAGCGTTCGCTGGGCGAGATGGCTCGCGGAGGTCAGCAGCCAGACCCGCGCATGAACAGGGCTTTGCAACAGCTGGAGCAGGCCATCGAAGACATGCGCCGGGCGCAGCAACAGGGTCCCGCGGATGCGCGCAGGGCCGCCGAACGGATGGCCGATGCCGAACAGTCGCTCGGGCGGATGCGCCGCCAGCAGACCGGCCAGACGATGGACGATCTCGCCGGCAGGGCCCGGGATCTGGCTGGGCGTCAGGAAGAGCTTGAGAAGCGGATTGCGTCTACGTTTGCACCGCGGCCGGACGGCCAGCCGGCAAAGACTTCAGACGAACAAAACAAAGCTCTTGCGGGCGAGAAAGACGCGCTCAAACAGGACTACGAACGGCTTGAACGCGACATGCAGTCGGCTTCGCGGGCCATGGCCGGCAGCCAGCCTCAGGCGTCGTCGCAGGTGCGCGGCGCTCTGGGCGAGGCGCAGCAAAACGAACTCCGGCTGCGCCTGCAGTATGGCGCGGACCTGATCCGCCGGGGTTTGGGCAGTTTCCAGAGCCCGCGCGAGCGTGTGGTTTCGCAGATGATGCGGCTGTTGAGCGACCGAATGGAGCGCGCGCGGCAGGCAGCGGCCGGCGAGCGTCCGGGCGACAGTGAGGCCCGGGAATCGATCGAAACGGCGTTGAACCAGATCGAACGCGCCCGGCGGGCGTTGAACCGGGCCGGGCAGCAGCAGGGTCAAGCTCGTCAACAGGGACAGCAAGGGCAGCGGGGCCAGGCGGGTCAGCAAGGTCGACAGGGGCAGCAGGGCCAGAACGGACAGCAAGGGCAGATGGGACAGCAAGGACAACAGGGGCAGCAGGGGCAGCAAGGCCAGGGCGGGCAGCAGGGGCAGGGAGGCGAGCGCGGCCAGGGCGGCAAGCAGGGCGAGCGCGCCGGACAGAGCCAGTATCCCCGCAAGCAGGGCCAGACACCGGGCGGCGGCAGCATGTCGCCGGGCTATTCGGCGATGAACGATGGGACGAACCAGGGCCAGTGGGGTGGACGGCAGGGCGGGACGCCGTCGAGCGCCGAGGTCGAGCGGGCGTATGCCGAAGCCATGCGGCAGTTGGAGGCGATGGAAGACGGCGACGCGGCCGGGATGGAAGGGACGCGGGCCGAAGTGCAGTCGCTGATCGAAGAGATGAACCGGCTGGATCCGAAGCGTTTTGCCGGTAATCCGAGGCTGTTCGAGATGCTGAGGCAGTCGATTCTGCCCCGGATGGAGCAACTTGAGTTGCGTCTCAGGCAGCAGTTGGGTGAGGGCGGGGGGGCGGTGAGGGGACTCACCGGGGCGAAAGTGCCGCCGGGCTATGAGAAGGCCACGGCGGAGTACTACCGACGACTGAGCGCGCAGCCCGCGGCAGGGAAGAAGTGAGCCGGACGGGGCTTGGCCAAACGAAGCTGGGGGACTGACCGCACCCCTGGAAATCATCCCGGCGACCCGCACTCTTTGTTCGCGGCCTCCGCGAGTAAGGGGCTGCATTGTCAGCACCTTTGGTGGCCACAGCGGGGCCATTCGGACTCCTTGTAGTCGGAGCTCGTCATGAGGCTTGTATTGGCTTGGCGGGGTTGACGAAACGAACTCCCGGCAGTGCCGTCCGGGCCGAGGACGGAGAATTGTCTTCGTAGATTCAACAGGATACCAAGATAAGAGGCGTCGCGGCCGAAGTGCTGTGGCAGGTTTGAGAACGTGGGCGGGGAATCAATCTCCGACCCCTCAGAGCGTTCCCGGACCCGAATACCCCCTCATCCCGCGGAAACGCGAGAACGGGCAACCGGGAGCGCTTCTGGAGAGCAAGGCAGTGTGCGAGATTTCGATCTACCGGACGGTGATCTTTACTATTCCGAGCGGCTTGGAGTCGAAGACAATCGTGAGAGGAACCTCGGCTCCCACCGCCGTCGATGAAGAAAGCGCCATGGCGATGGCGTATTGGCCGGCTTGCCCGGCAACAGGCATCACCGAGACGATGGCGTGTTCCACTGGACCGGAGGCGGCCTGGAAACGCTTGACGTCGGGCGCTGGGCCGAGATCGGGGAGATTGCTCACCAGCACCTGGATCAGTTCTCCGGGCTTGGGCGCGTTGGCTCCGGTCGCGTCAGCGCCCATGATGTTCTGAACCTTGGAGATCATCGGCGGCGCAGGTTCAATGGTGACCAGAGCAGGCAAAGCGGCGTTGCCGCTGAAGGCGAGTTGCAGGAGCGCGGCGCCTGGCTCAACCGCGGCCGGGACGGCGATGTGGACCAGTCCGGACTCGGCTTCGATGCTCATGACCAGGGCCGGAATGCCGGCGATGGTGGCCGAAGTGACGGCCGGCGAGGCGGATTCGGGCAACTTGCCCACCGGCACGATCAACTCCCCACCAGGGTAGGGCGCGCCGCTGGAGATCTTCGACATGACCACATAAGGCGTGGAGTTCGCCGGCAGGATGCTGAGTTGTTCGGCGGCGGTAATCCTCTTCAGTCCAGCCCAGAGCGAAACCGGGACCGCGCCCGCCGGGGCCGACGGCGAAACGGCAACATGCACAAGAACCTTGGATTCGGAGACCGGGATGTAATTGAGCGCGGTGAGTTCGCCGGAACCGAATGCGGCCTGCAGCGAGCCGGAGGCGAGATCGATGCCCTCGGCGGCGATCTCGACAAGGCCCTCGGCGCCGGCGGGAATCGACGGGGTCACCAGCCGGATGGTGGGCTCGGCGGCGGATTCGAATGTGTAGGAAGGCGACTTCGCGCCGAGCGACATCAGAGTGCTCTGGCCGTCGGGATTCAGGACGGCGACAACGGAGACGTGGCCGAACGGCGCTGCGGGCGGCTTCACGACCAGGCGTTCGGGCTCGAAAGCGGTGACCGCTCCGGCGACACCGTCGAACAGGACCTTGGAGGCTTCGGCGAAGGGCCCGCCCTCGATGGTGATGGTGGAGTCGGGGTTGGTCGTGAGCGCGGTGATGGTGGGCGCTTGCTGTGCGAGGATGCGCAGCGAGGAGGGCGCGACGTGGGTTTCGCCATTGAGGGTGAAGATCAGGTGGCGGTGGCCGGCCGGGGCGTCCTGGGACATCTGGATGTCGAGTTGGACATACGATGTGGCGTAGGGGTAAGCCTTGACACCGCCTGGGGCGATCGATTCCGGCGCATCAAGCAGCGTGACGCCGAGGCCGGGCATGGGCGCGTCGCCGGTGGTCATTCCATATCCATAGAGAATGAGTGAGGATATGCCGGCGGAAGCGACCATCGAGGCCGGTTTGACGGCCTCCTGGCCGATGAAAGTGTAGGTCTGGACCGAGTGCAGATTGACCTTGTCGCGCGATCCGGCAGAGAAGTCGTAGCCGGTAGACTCGCCGGGCTTCTGAAAGTTGATCGGGATCTGGGGCGTCGAGGTGTCGCCTGGGTAGAACGCGGTGTTGAAGGCGGGGCCAGGCAGAAGGAGACGCTCGGGGTCGGAGGGATCGACGGCAAAGCTGAGGTTCACCGGCTGGGGTTCGCCTTGGAGGGCAGGCGGGAGGGGTTGGGCGTAGAGGTAATAAGGACCCGGAGCGAGGCCTTCGATCTTGTAGGAGCCATCGAGACCGGTGAGCACCGAGACGGCGGGCCCGGCGGGGGTGATGGCGGTGACCGAGGCCAGATGGACGCCGGTGGCGCCGAGAGCGACGCGGCCGGCGATGGTTACGGTGTTCTGGCGGAAGGTGGCGGATGGATAAAGGACGGAGAGGCCGATGGAGTCGTCGAGGGTGAGCGGCGAGGCTTTCGATGTGGTGCGGGTGATCTCGGTGGACATGACGCCGCCGCTCCAGGAATGCTGGAGGCCGAGCGCGTGGCCGAGTTCATGGACCAGGGTGAGAAAGAAGCGCTCGGTATAGACGGGCCGTGCGGTGGGCGGGGCAAGGTTAATGGGCAGGATCACCTGCGAGCGGACGATGGGGACGTAGGCGCCGTAGGCGTCGGAGACAGGATCGAGTTTGTTGGTCGGGCCGCCCATGGCGATGATGCCGGGCGGCATTTCGTCGAACACGATTTCTACATGCGGCGAGGCGATGGGACGGGATTCCGAGGACAGTCCGCCGAAGGTGAGCTTCAGCTCCGATGTCGGGATCTGGTTCCAAACCTCTGCGGCGGCCCGGACCTGGCTGACCAGAGAGGTGAAGCTGTCGCCGGGGGCGTATTCCTGTGCGCCGGTCTCGCGGATGACGATGGGGAGCCTTTTGCCGGGCAGGGCAGCGGGGTCGAAGCGGGCGACCAGGCGTTCGTAAGCGGCTGAATAGGTGATGAAGTGGTGGTAGGCGGTGGCGGCAGGGGCCAGAAGGAGCGAACAGGCCAGCAATGCGGAGCGAAGCTTCATCGCACGGCCCCTTCGGTGGAACGGACCATGCGACGGAGCCGTTCGAGGGTCAGGGTGAGAGGCGTCGAGGTGACTTCCTTGCCGGATTTGTCGACCAGTTCGGCGTCGATCACGCCGCGGGTGAGGACAGCTTCACCGGCGGAGTTGAGCTTGAGGTCGAACAGCCCCTGCGAGAGTCCGATGATGTGAAGGATTCCGCTCCGGCTCTTCCAGATGAAAACGACGTATTCGGTGGCGGGCTTGAGGACAGGGCTACCGGCGATGGTCTGGCGGACACCGCCCGCGATGCCGCCGGGGACCGATACGTCGAGCGTCGCGCCGGCTTCGCCTTTCAGCTTCTCCGAGACGTTGAGCTTGTATACGGTGTAGACCATGGGGCCGCGCTGGACGCTGGACCTGGCGGCGACCGTCGCGCGGACGACGATGTGGCTCTTGGCGGCCATCTCTTCGAGGGAGAGCTTTTCCAGAGTGGTGGCGGGCGCCTGGAGTGCCAGGGCGGCGAGGGCAACCACGATTCCGGACAGGCGGAAGAGCATCGCTACACTACTGAGCAATCGGCGCGCCAAACGAATCAGCCGCAAGTGATTGAAAACAGGGCGGCGTTACAGGCGCGATGAGTCAACTGGACACAACCGGTGGGCCAAGGGTGTCTCAGGTGGATTCGCGTTCGCGGACAACCAGGACTGGGACGCCGACAGCATGACGTACTTCATTAATAGTAGCCCCGAAGATCATGTCTTTCAAGCCTTTATGGCCATGGGCGCCCATTACAAGCAGGTCGGCATCGACGGCGAGGGCGGTGCGGACGATCTGTTCGCTGACCTTTCCGCCGTGGGTGACGATCAATTCGGCGTCGAGGCCGGCGGAGACGAGTTGGAGGCGGAGAGTCTCGAGGTAGGCGTGGCCTTCTTCGACCTCGGCGGTGGAGGCGTCGCTGCCGTAGATCAGACTGGTGACGCCTTCCTCGACGTGGAGCAGGAAGAGTTTGGCGCCGGGTCCGCGGGCGAGCGAGGCGGCGTGGAGCAGAGTTTCGGAGTCGAGGCGGGAGTGGTCCAGCGGAACCAGGATGCGGCAGAAGGGAGGTGCGGCGAGTTTGATCTGCAAGCCGGCGGTTTTGGCGAGTGGGACGACGGGGACGGTTGGGGCGACGGTCTTGCGCAGCCAGGGTTCGGCGATAAGCCAGAGGAGCAATCCGCCGACGGCGAAGTTGACGGGGAGGAGGATGTAGGCGAGGGCGGGAGAGGTGGCGAGCCAGCCGGAGATGGTGCTCCAGGCGAGCATCCCGTTGAGGGCGAGGATGATGGAGGCGGCGGTCCAGGCCAGGGATTTGACCCAGACGGGGCTGGCGAAGGCGCCCATGCGCCTGGCGTCGGAGGTGAAGCGGATGAGCGGGATCACGGCGAAGGGCAGTTGGAGGCTAAGGACGACCTGGGAGAAGATGAGCAACTGGTAGACGGCCTGTTCGCCCACATAGAGGATGGTGAGTACGGCGGGAACGACGGCGACAAGGCGGGTGATGAGGCGGCGCAGCCAAGGCCTCATGCGGATGTCGAGAAAGCCTTCCATGACGATCTGGCCGGCCATGGTGCCGGTGATCGTTGAGCTTTGGCCGGCACAGAGCAGGGCGACGGCAAAGGCGACGGCGGCAAGCCCTGAGCCGAGCAGGGGTTCGAGGAGGTGATGGGCCTGTTTGATTTCAGTGACGACGATGCCGTTCTTGAAGAAAGTGGCGGCGGCGAGGATGAGGATGGCGGCGTTGACGAGCAGGGCGCCATTCAGCGCGATGACGGAATCAATGAGATTGAATTTGCAGGCGTCGCGTTTGGCGGCGTCGCCGTCCGAAATGCGGCGGGTCTGGACGAGCGAGGAGTGCAGGTAGAGGTTGTGCGGCATGACGGTTGCGCCGAGGATGCCGATGGCGACGTAGAGGTTGTCGAAGTTGAGGCGGGGAACGAGGCCGCCGGCGACTTCGGACCAGACGGGTTTAGAGAGGAAGATCTCAATAAAGAAGCAGCCGGCAATGATGGTGATGAAGGCCAGGATGATGGACTCCATGACGCGGATGCCGAAGCGTGTGAACCAGAGGACCAGGAAGGTATCGAGCGTAGTGAGCAGCACGCCGTAGATCAGCGGGATGCCGAAAAGGAGGTTGAGGCCGATGGCGGCGCCGAGCAATTCGGCGAGGTCGCAGGCGGCGATGGCGAGTTCGCAGAGAAACCAGAGGGCCTTGGAGACGGCTTTGGGGTAATGAAGGCGGCAGGCCTGCGCCAGGTCGAGACCGGAGGCGATGCCGAGCCTCGCACTGAGGGTCTGGAGCAGGATGGCCATGGCGTTGGAAAGCACCAGGACCCAGAGCAGTTGGTAGCCGAAGCGTGCGCCGCCTTCGATGTCGGTGGCCCAGTTGCCAGGGTCCATATAGCCGACCGAGACGAGGTAGGCGGGACCGGCGAAGGCGAAGACACGACGCCAGAGCGACGGGTGGGACGTCGAGACCGAGGAGTGGACTTCGGATAGAGAACGATTTTCGTTCAAGCGTCTATGTTAACCGAACGCCGGCGGCGATCGCGGAGCCAGACCGAAGCGGCGGCAAGCAGGGCGAGCAGGGAGAGGGCGGCTCCGGCATAGACCGAAGCGGGGCGGTAACGGAAGGCGACCTGATGGCGGCCTTGCGGGACGGCGACGGCGCGGAGGCCGCCGTGGGCTTGGAGGATGGGGGCTTCGACGCCGTCGATATGGGCTTTCCAGCCAGGGAAGAAGGTATCGGAGAGGATGACGAGGCCGCGGCAGCCCATGTCGGCCTGGATGCTGACTTGGGAGGGTAGGTGGGAGAGAATCCGCACCTGGTCCGGGCGATCCGGGCAGGATTCGACGGTGGGCGCGGAGCCTTCGATGAAGGTTGCCTGGCCGAAACGATCCTTGAAGTGGTCGTTCATCATCATGGCGTTGTGGCCGGGGAGCCAGGAGAGGATTTCGTGGACGGAGAAGGCGCGGGGCAGGGCGGATGGGTCGCGGAAGACTTTTAGTCCGGATTTGCCTTCGAAGGCAAGTTCGGTGTGGTTGCCGGCGGGTTGAGTGCGGACGGCGAAGGCGATGCCGCGCAGGCGTTGCCCTTCGGGGCTTTCCAGGCCTATTTGCGTGGCGTTGAGGGTGAGGCTGGCCAGATAGCCGGCGCTGGTGGGGACGCCGTGCCAGGCGCCGAAGTTGTAGCGGATCTCGTCGTCGTTCGTGACAGTGCGGGGGAAGCCCGGCTGGGCGCGGAGAAAAGCGGCGATGTCGTTGTGTTCGGAGAGGGCGGTGAGGGGGGCGACGCGGTCCTTTTCGGTGAAAGCGGGCATGAAGTAAGAGTTTTCTATCGAGGCCTCGACGGCGACGATGAGGCAGGCGGAAACGGCGGCGGCGGTGAGCGATAGGGCGCGGCGGCGAGCGGTGGAGAGCAGGAGGGCGAGGGCGAAGGCGCAGAGGGCGTTGACCAGGACGCGGTCCGAGCCCAAGCCCCTGAAGTCATTGACGATGGCCCAGCCGGCACGAAGGGCGAAAATCGCGCAGGCAAACCAGCAGAGGAGTTTCGCGGCGCGGGCGGTGGAGGCGGGGTCGCGGCGGAGACGGTCCAGCACCATGGCGGCGAGCAAGGCGGCGGCGAGTCCGGTTAAGTAGACGGCGGCGGAGGCGTTGCGCGCCTTTTCGACCAGGGGGACGAGGCTATAGATGATGCCGTGCAGCGGCGAGGCGTCAACCATCGAAAACAGCAGAGCGGCGGCGGCGATCGAGGCCAGCCAGCGGGTTTCGCGGCGGCGGCGGGAGAGCCAGAAACCGAGCAGAGCAAGGGTGAGGGTGGCGGCGCCGAGGTAGGGCGAGGCATGGGTGTGCATGCCGGGCAGGACGATGCCGAGCAGGTCGGCGGGGCTGGTGCGCCAATCGCGGTGGAGGTGCCAGGGGACTTTTTGGTCCCAGCCGATGGGGTCAGGCAGTCCGACCCAGCGGACCGAATGTTTGCCATATTCGTAAGCCGGCAGGATCTGGACGGCTCCGGCGCAGAGGGCGACGGCGAACAACAGGGCCGAGGCGGCGAGAAGTTTCCAGCGTTTCCGGCTGATTGCGTTCCAGGCCAGGATCGAGCCGGCCGCGAGCGAGAGAAAAATGGGGGCCTGGTGGTGGCCGCTGAGCCAGGACATGCCGAGCGCGATGCCGCCATAAAGGGCCGAATGCCAGATGCGGATGCCGCGGCAGATGCGGAAAGCGAACATCAACACCAGCGGAGCCCAGACGGCACCGTTGAGCATCTGGGGCCATTCGGTGTCGCCCATCCAGCCGAGCAGGGTGAAGGCCGTTCCGGCAAACACGGCGGCGGCGCGGCTGAGGCGGAGATCTCGAGCGAGCAGGTAGGCGAACCAAGCCCCCATGAGGTGGATGGCGATGAAGTACCAGTTCAGCCAGCCGGTCTTGATGAAACCGTCGCGCAGCGGCATGGCGTAGAGCAGCCAGTTCAAGGGGTAAGCGACGCCGGGTTGGGCCTGTCCGATGAGGGGCTGGCCGTGCCAGGAGTATGGGTCCCAGAGCGGGATGCGGCCGGCGTGCCATTCGCGGGCCTGGAGTTGGAGCCAGGGCAGGACCTGGGAGGTGGTGTCGGAGCCGGTGAGCCAGGTGAATTTGGCGGAGACGGTGAGCTTCCAGTAGAAGCCGCAGACGAGCAGGACAAGAAAGAGGGCGGCGGCCCAGTGCGAGAGGCCCGATGGTGGTTGAATGCGTCCGGGGTGGTGGATTTCGGCCATGCCAGACTCCGATGGTGTGAGTAAAAGCTTAGCAGAATCAATCAAATGAGGGATGGCAGGCGGATTGCAGTGGATATGGCTGAAGAAAGGAGGTGGATGGCCATGAAACGCCGCACACTCACAATCCCGGCTCTGCTCGCCCCTGCTCTGATCGCGACGATGCTGGCTGGAGCCGTTCCTCCGATGAATGCACAGACGGTGAGCGATGTGTCCGATGAAGAAGGACGCGCGGTTGCTCGGCTGAGTTTGATGAACGGAGAGGTCTCAGTCCGCCGGGGCGACTCGGGCGACTGGGTTGCAGGAGCGATCAACGCACCGCTGATGACCGAGGACCGCATCTTTGCGGGACCGCGTTCACGCGCCGAAGTGCAGTTTGACTACTATCACAGGATCCGTCTGGCCGAGGACACCGAGGTCCGTCTGGCCGACATTGAGAAGGGCCGTTACCTGCTGCAACTGGCGCGCGGGACGGCGACGTTCGCGGCCCTGAAGGGCGGCGATGCGCAGGTGGAGATTTCGACGCCGGCGGCGGCGGTGAGGCCGGTGGCCTATGGCAGCTACCGCGTGACGGTGGGGCCGGATGGCACGGCCGAAATCACGGTGCGCAGCGGCGAGGTGGAGATCTACACGCCGAGCGGGACGCAGCGGCTGAAGGCCGGGCGGACGATGCTGGTGCGCAACGGCGAGAATGGCGAGCCGGCGTTCCAGTTGGTTGCCGCGATCGGCAAGGACGAGTGGGACCGTTTCAATGACGAGCGGGACAGGGAGCTGAGGCGGGGTCTGGACACCTACCGTTACGTCAGCCGTGACATTTATGGAGCCGAGGACCTTTACGGCCACGGCACCTGGGTGGATGTGGCGCCTTACGGGCACGTTTGGCAGCCGGCGGTGGCGATCGGCTGGGCGCCGTACCGCTATGGACGCTGGTCGTGGGTGGACTGGTATGGCTGGACGTGGGTGAGCTACGACCCGTGGGGTTGGGCTCCTTACCACTATGGCCGCTGGTTCCATCATGGAGGCCGGTGGTGCTGGTATCCGGGCGGAGGCATTGGCATGAGGCACCGCTGGAGCCCGGCGCTGGTGGCGTGGTTTGGCTGGGGCGGCGGCGGAGTGGGCATCGGCATCGGCGGCGGCTGGGGCCGCATGGGCTGGGTGCCGCTGGCGCCTTACGATCCGTTCCACCGCTGGTGGGGCCGCGATCACTATCGCGGATACCGCAACGGCAACATCCGGAACAACGTGATTGTGGTGAACAACGTGAACATCACGAATGTCTACCGCAATGCGCGGGTGAGGAATTCGATTTCGATCCACGACGGCGACTACAGCCGCGGCATGAGAGGCCAGGCGTTCCGTGGCAGCACGGATGAACTGGGCCGGGCGAGCGTGATGCGCGGGGCGCTGCCGGTGACGCCGGGCCGCGAGAGCGTGCGGTTTGCCGACCGCGATGCGCGAGTGATGCCGGTGGCCCGGAATGCGAGCAACGGCAATGCGAACCAGGGCAGTGAGAGATTCATCGCCAGGACGGCGGCCAGGAATGTGGACCGGGTGCCGTTCGAGCGGCAGAGAGAGGCGTTCACCGGCGGCGACCGCCGTACGCAGGACGAGCCGAGAGGCGTGACTGCCGGGCGTACGGGCAATGTCCGCGGCGGCACGGAAGGCCAGAGCGGCAGAGTGGTTGGCACGGAAGCGGGCCGTTCGGCCAGAGGCGGCGACGAGAGCCGTGGAGGCTGGCGGACCGTCGGCGAAGGCTCGACCGGACGGGAGCGCACCGGCGAGGCCGGCCGAGTTGAAGGACGCACGGGCACGCCGAGAACGGGCGACGATGGTGCGACGACCCGCAGCGGATGGCGCGGGTTTGGCAATCCGTCGAGCGCCAGGACCGGAAGCGAGGCCGTGAGCCCGCGGACGGGCAGGACGGCCGACAGCGACCGGGGCGGGGAAGCGACAGCTTCTGAACCCCGCAACGGTTGGCGTGGATTCGGTGACCCGGCGCGAGGCACGCGTGGCGAGGCTACGTCGAGAGGCGCAGAGTCGCCGAGAAGCCGCGAGGCCGGCGACAGCGGACGAGGGATCTGGTCCACTCGTGGTGGGTCAGAGAGGACTTCTGATGCGCCGTCGAGGAGCGAATCGCCGAGAATGGAGTCGCCCAGGAGCGAGTCTCCGCGCAGCGAATCGCCGAGAATGGAGTCGCCCAGGAGTGAGTCTCCGCGCAGCGAATCGCCGAGGATTGAGAGCAGCCCGAGGTCCGAACCTTCGCGGCGGGAGGCCGCTCCAGCCAGGAGCGAGTCGCCGCGGACCAGCGGACGCGGCAACAATGACGACATGGCAGGCGCGCGCACAAGCGCGCCTGCTTCCACAGGCAGAGGCTTCGTGTCGGGCGGCGGAGAGCGCTGGTCGACTGGTGGCGGAAGCGGGGTAGAGGCGGGCAGCCGCAACTTCGGGTCCGCTTCAGGGGCTTCTCCGAGGTCGTCGGAAAACCGCGGGGTGTGGTCGACTGGTGCTGCTAGCCGGAGCTATGACGGCGCCTCCGGTAGATCAGCGGCGCGAAGCGAGCCGAGATCGATGCCGTCGACACGGAGCATGGAGAGCCGGAGCTATGGCGGCGGGATGAGCGCGCCAAGGTCAGCCCCGTCGACACGGAGCATGGAGAGCCGCAGCTATGGCGGCGGGTCGAGTGGACGGTCAGTGAGCCCGCGCAGTTCTGGAGGATTTGGCGGTGGCGGCGGGATCAGTGCTGGCGGTCGCAGCAGCGGAGGCAGCTCGGGTGGCGGAGGGCGCAGCAGTGGGGGTGGCGGCGGCCGCGGAGGCCGGCGATAACGTAGTCGATCCTGACATCCAAACGAACTTCCCCTGGGCCCGGTTGGGAGACGGCTTACTCCCAGCCGGGCCTCTTTTTGGCTTTGGGGAGGCTTGACCAAGCGGACGGCTGGGTGATTCTGATCGTGTAGTAGACATAATATTGATTATCGGTACTACCCACTGGACCAACTTCTGTATACTTCAACCTGACGTGAACCCACACCGACGGTATGAGCGGCGGCAGGCCATCTGGCTTTTCATCTCCTTTTGCCTGCTCGGGCTGATGACGCTCGCCGTGGTTGTCTACGCGGCGCTGCAGGCAGGGTTGCTGCGGAATTGGCGCCGAAGGTAGTCGGCCTTGAATGGTGGAGTCACACGTTGAGTTACCGCATCCAGGAGGGCGCAGTTTGTGCCGCAATGGCGGTTTGTGCCGCAATGGCGGCGAGCCCCTCCGCCAGGGTTAGCGGGATGGATGGAGGCGGACGACGCTTCGGATGAGTTCAGGTAGCTCTGAGGCGTGGCGGACGATGACGACTTCGCAGCCGGCGGCCGTAGCGCTGGCGATGCCGGCGTCTGAATCCTCGAAGGCGATGGCTCGGGTGGCGCCAAGGCGTTCCATTGCTGTGCGATACGGCTCCGGGTCGGGTTTCAGGGCTTTCACCTCATTGCCGTAGACGGCGGCTCCCATCAGGGTTAAAATATTTTCCCTCAACAAGATGGGCTCAATTTCCGTTCTACCACTTGAAGTAACGACGGCCATCTTATAGGGAGATAAAATAGTTAGCTGCCGTCTGAGTTCGTCTGAGATGAGCGCGGATTGAGCGCACAACTCTGCAAATGCCTGCTTTTTCAATGGGTAGAGCGGCAGCAGCTCATCTATTGAATGAACAATCGGCCCAATCTTACCCAAGGCACTTAGCATATCCCGATCAGAGATGCCGATGCACTTGGTCTCGTAGTAGTCCCAGTCAAGGGCAATTCCCTTCCCGGCGAGCAACTGTTTCCAGCAGGCGAAATGCAGGGGTTCGGTGTCTGCCAGGACGCCGTCGAAGTCGAACAGCAGCGCCGGCAGTGAGTTGGGCAGCGATTTGGTCTGGGTCACTGGGTAAATTGGATGCTCCGCGCCGAGGCCTGATAGAGGGACTCGAAGCGCTGGTAGTCGTTTTGGGGCGAGATGTAGATGAAATAGTACATCATCGAGCCGCGGTCCACAGTGATGACGACATCGACCTCGCGGGTGTTCGGGAACGGCGACTCAGAGGAAAGCGTTGTGACGTAGGCGTTGGACCCGCCGATGGTGATTTTCTGGGGCTGGGCCTCGACCTTGACGCCCTGGTTGGACTGGGTCACCTGTTGCAGGAACGCCTGGGTATCGCGTTCGAGGTTGACTTTGCCGCCCTGGACCTGGGAGGTGCCGGCGATGATGCCGTAGCCGATGGCGGTGGCTCCGTTCTGGCCCTGGATGACGCCGGCCTTGGGGGCGAGGGTGACGCCGTTTTGCCCGTTGCCCTGTTGTTCGAAGCCTTCGGGATAGGAGAAAGAGACTCCCCCGCCCTGGTAGGTCTGGCTGCGGCCGGAGAGCGCGATTTTCGGTTGAGAGGTTGCTTTCGGCGTGGGCGCGGCCTGGCCCTGGACGGGTTTGGGGGTGGCAGGCAGTTTGGCGATGGACTGCTTCATGGCGGAGAGGTTGCCTTCGGTCTGGCCGTAGGTGCGTTTGGGGAGGTAGGGGATCTCCTTCTCGACGGCCTTGACGCGGTTGCCGGGGTTGGGGTGGGAGGAGAAGAACTCGACGAGCTTGTTGTTGCCGCGGCCGGCTTCGGCCTGGAGTTTTTCGAAGAAGCGGGCCATCTCTAGTGGGTCGTAACCGGCCTTGGCCATGGTGTGCATGCCGAGCAGGTCGGCGTCGCTTTCGGCGCCGCGAGAGTATTTCATCAGGACAGAATTGGCGCCGAGACCGATGCCGAGCTGGGCGAGGTTACCGAGCATCGAGCCGCCGCCGCCGGCCAAGGCGCCGCCGAGGGTGGCGATGATGGCGATGCCTTGAGATTTGGATGCCTGGTTGGTGCCGTGGCGCAGAACGACATGGGCGAGTTCGTGGGCCAGGACGCCGGCGAGCTGGCCTTCGTTCTCAGCGGCGGTGACGAGGCCGGTGTGGACGTACATGGGACCGCCGGGCAGAGCGAAGGCGTTGATGGAGTCTTCCTTCACAACCTTGAAGGAGAAGGGGTATTTTTCGAGTTCGCCGCGGGTGACAAGGCGGTTGCCGATGCGGTTGACGTAATCGGTCAAAGCCCTATCCTGGACGACGACGAGCTGCTTTTCCATTTCGGCGGCGGCCTGGCGGCCAAGTTCGATGTCCTGGTCTTTGCTGAACAGATTCCAGCCGGGTTTGGGGAGTTTCCGTGCGCCGGCGGCGAACAGCAGCATAGCGCCGGCAAGAAGGCCGGCGGCAACCCTTCTGCGTATCGTCATTGCATCCTCCTAACTGTCATAATGCCAGTATGACGCCTACAGACAAAATTTGGCACAACGGTCGATTCATCGGGTGGGACGATGCGAAGATCCATGTGCTCTCCCATGTTGTCAGTTACGGCAGTAGCGTCTTTGAGGGCGTCCGCTGCTACGAGACGGTTTCGGGGCCGGCAGTCTTCCGGTTGAGGGAGCATACGCGGCGGCTGCTGGATTCGGCGAAGATCTACCGCATTGATGTGGACTATACGCTGGACCAGTTGGTTGAGGCGCAGGTGGAACTGGTGAAGCTGAACGGGCTGCGGTCATGCTACATCCGTCCGATTGTGCTGCGCGGGTATGGCGGGGTGGGCGTGTTGCCGGTGAACAATCCGACAGAGATCTTCCTGGCCTGCTGGGCGTGGGGCAAGTATCTGGGCGAAGAGGCGCTGGGCGAGGGCGTCGACGTCTGCATATCGTCATGGACGCGGATGGCGCCCAACACGTTGCCGGCGCTGGCCAAGGCGGGCGCCAATTACATGAACTCGCAACTGATCCGCATGGAAGCCGACCGCAACGGCTATGCCGAAGGCATCGCGTTGGATGCGAACGGGACGATCAGCGAAGGCTCTGGCGAAAACATTTTCGTGGTCCGGGACGGCAGGATCCATACGCCGCCGCTGAGTTCGAGTGTGCTGCCGGGCATCACGCGCGATACGGTGGTGACGCTGGCCGGCGAACTGGGGATTCCGGTGGTTGAGACAGTGATCCCGCGGGAGTTTCTGTATATCGCCGATGAGATCTTCTTCACTGGGACGGCGGCGGAAGTGACGCCGATCCGAACGGTGGACAAGATGCAGATCGGCAGCGGGCGGCGGGGTCCGATCACGGAGAAGTTGCAGAAAGCGTTTTTCGATATCGTCGAAGGCCGGGCAGTGGACAAGCACGGCTGGCTGACGCCGGTGAGCTAAGAGAAACGGAACGGGCCGCCGAGCCGCTCCCGATGTCTTCACCTCCCCCGAGATTGAACAAGCTGGAGCGGCCCAAGCGGCCCGAACTCTTAAGACTGTACAGGAAGACGGGCCGGGGTGGAAGAGATATCCACCCCGGCCCGAGCGGTTTTTGACAGATATAAGCTACCTGGAATGAGTAGCTTAGCAACGAGTGGCTGTGAGCAAGTTGTGGATAAAACAGTATGCCTGTGAAATGTTCCGGTTTTGACGCGCTGAGCGGCTTCTATGTGGAGCTGAGCTTCGGCAGGACGATTGAAGCGGTGGACACGCCGATCACGGCGCCCGGCGCGGGGCGGTGGCTTGCGCCGGGGTTCATCGATATACAGGTGAACGGGTTCAGGGGGGTGGATTTCTGCGCCCCAGGGGCGACGCTGAATGAGATCGCGATGGCGATTGACGCGATCCTGGCAACGGGGACGACGCGGTTTTTCCCGACGGTGATTACGGGTCAGCCGGAGACGATGATCGGGTCGATCCGGATGCTGACGAAAGCGAGGAAAGAACTGGCGCGGGGCCGGGCGATGGAGGGGTTGCATATAGAGGGTCCGCATATTTCGCCGAATGATGGGCCGAGGGGCGCGCATCCCAAGGATGCGGTGAGGCCGCCGTCGATTGAAGAGTTTGAGCTGTGGCAGGAAGCGGCCGAAGGCAGCATCAAGATTGTGACGCTGGCCGCGGAGTGGGAAGGCGCGCCGGCCTATATCGAGCACATCACGGGCCGCGGCGTGGTGGCGGCGATCGGGCATATGGACGCGACCGAAGCGCAGATTGACGCGGCGGTGAAGGCGGGGGCGACGCTGTCGACGCATCTGGGCAACGGATCGAACGCTTCCCTGCCCCGGCATCCGAACTACTTGTGGAAACAACTGGCCGAGGACCGGCTGGCGGCGAGCCTGATCGTAGACGGGATTCATTTGGGGGCATCGTTTCTGAACGTGGCGGTGAGGGCGAAGGGGCTGGAGCGGGTTGTTGCGATCACGGACGCGGTGGCGCCGGCGGGGTGTGAGCCGGGTCCGTACAATTTGGGCGAGGTGGATGTGATCCTGCACGAAGGGGGCAAGGTGACGTTGACCGACGGGCAGAGGCTGGCCGGGTCGAGTCTGCACATGGACCGGGGTGTCGAGAATTTGATGCGGATCTGCGGGCTGACGCTGGCCGAGGCCGTTGCGCTGGCGACGCGGAATCCGGCGCGTGTGGGGCGCGTGGCGGGCCGGCAGCGCGGGCTGGCGGCGGGCGAGCGGGCCGATATTGTCGAGTTCGACTATGACCGGGACGCCAAGCGGATCGCGGTGAGGCGGACGTGGTTGGACGGGGAACTGGTGTACGAGACGGCGTAGACGATTAATGTGTCTCGCCACTTCACCCATTTGCGTGCAACAATAGCGGGCGGTTCTCTGTAGAGCCAAGTTCCTGACAAGGGAAAGAGGCCGATGCCAAATCACCCGCGTGCTTGGATTGACGAGTTTCTGTCATACAAACGGATCGCGATTGCAGGAGCGAGCCGCGATGGGAAGCACTTCAGCAGGATGGTAATGGATGAGTTCGTCAAGCGCGGCTATGATGTTGTGCCGGTGAACCCGAATGCCGATGAGATTGCGGGGCTGAAGTGCGCGCGGAGCCTGGAGGGGGTGGATCCGGCGCCGGAGGGCGTGCTGGTGATGACGTCGTCGAAGGAAAGCTGCGCGTTGATCCGACTCAGCGCCGAGCGTGGGGTGAAGATGGTTTGGCTGTATAAGGCGGTGGGCGGCGGGGCTGTGTCGCCGGATGCGGTGGAGACGTGCGACAAGTTGGGGATGAGGGTGATCGCGGGCGAGTGCCCGTTTATGTTTTTCCCGGACACGGCGTGGTTCCATAAGCTCCACGCGGGGTGGCGGACGCTTACCGGGACGATGCCGCGGTAGTTTCGACGGCCCGCATAAAGCGCAGCAGGTTGTCGCCGTAGATTTTGCGGATTTCGGCGGGGGTGAAGCCGGCTTCGAGGAGTTTGCGCGTCAGGGCGGGCCATTTGGAGACGTCTTCGAGGCCTTTGGGGACGCAGGTGATGCCGTCGAAGTCGCTGCCGAGGCCGATGTGGTCGACACCGGCGACGGCGCGGATATGGACGATGTGGGCGACGACGTCGTCGATGGAGGCCTGGTGGAGGCGGGCATCGAGGAAGGCGTCGATGGCTTTCTGGCGGGCTTTGGGGTCGGAGATGTGGGCGGTGGCGGTGCGGGCGGCTTCAGCGATGGCGGGATTGAGCCAGGCGGAGGTGTCGGCGGATTTCTGGGAGAGGAACTCGCAGCAGAAGTTGACCATGACGAGGCCGCCGGATTTGGCGACGGCGCGGAGCATGTCGTCAGACAGGTTGCGGGCGACGTTGGAAATGGCGCGGGCCGAGGAGTGGGAACTGAAGACCGGAGCGCGGGAGGCGGCGATGACGTCCCAGAAGGTTTTGTCCGAGACGTGGGCGATGTCGATCATCATGCCGAGGCGGTTCATCTCGGCGATGACCTGGCGGCCGAAATCGGTGAGGCCGGTGTTGGCGGGATCGGCACTGGAGCCGGCCCAGCCGACATCCTTGGTGTGGGTGAGAGTCATATAGCGGACGCCGAGGTCGTAGTAGGCGCGCAGAAGACCGAGGTCGTTTTCGATTGCGTGGCCGCCTTCGATGGCGATGAGGGCGGCGATGCGGCCGGATTTGCGGGCGCGGAGGATATCGGCGGCTGTGGTGGCGAGGGTGAACGTTTCGGGGTGGCGGGCGATGATGGAGGTGCGGATGGAGTCGATCATCTGAAGGGCGCGGTGGGCGGAGGTTCCTTTGTTGATATGGGTGGGGGCGACGTAGGCGACGAAGAACTGGGCAGCCACGCCGCCTTGCTTCATTCGTGGGATGTCAGTATGTCCTGAAGCGCGGCGGGGACCGAGGTCGAGGCCGTCGACCGTGTCGCTGGGGACGTCGTTGTGGCCGTCGATCAGCAGGGCGGAGTTGTGGATTTTCATGACCTCGGCGTCGGTCCAGGTGCGTTTGGTTTGGGCGGCGAGGGGCAGGAGGATGCAGAGCAGCGCGACGAGGGCGCGGGCGAGGGACATGGAGAGTATTGTCGCATTGATACACTCGGATTCGTGGTGTTGAGCCGGAGGGATTGGCTGGCGTTGATGCCGTTGGCGGCGGCCGGGCAGGGTGCGTTAAGACTGGGGCTTGAGGGGCAGGCGGCGGAGAAGGCGTTCAGGCGGTGGATGGCGTGGCTGGCCGAGGCGTTGTATGCGGTGCAGCCCGATCTGCCGGATGACGTGAAGGACTGCTCGGGGCTGGTGCGATTCTGTTACCGGGAGGCGCTGAGGCGGCATGACCGGGAGTGGGCCGAGCAGGTGGGGCTGGACGGGATTCCGGCGATGCCGGATGCGGCGGGTGGGGCGAGGATCCATGCGGTATTGGGCGGGGCGGTGTTCCGGGTGAAGCCGGGGGCGTACAGGCCGGGAGATGAGCGCAATGGGAGCTACAGGCACTTTGCGGACGCGGAACATTTGATGAGATTCAATTGCCGGAGAGTGTCGGGGGAGTTGGATGCGGCGCGTGAGGCGGACGTGTTGTTCTACAGGCAATTGGAGCCGAAGCAGCCGTTTCACGCCATGGTGGTGACGGGGCGGAGAGTGGTGTACCATACGGGTCCGGAGGGCGGATGGGCGGGCGAGGTGAGGCGGTTGGAGTTTGACGAGTTGCGGAGGCACCGGCAGGCGAGGTGGCGGCCTGTTGGGGGTAATGCAAACTATCTGGGCGTGTTCCGGTGGGACATACTCGAACGGGGATAAGCGATGCGACTGAGACCTGTAGTGACGGCGGCTGTGATGCTGGCGGCGTTGAGCGCGCCGGCCCAGGTGGATGAGTCGAGGCGATATTTCTCGCTGTCGACCGAGGGTCCGGTGCGCAAGGGCGGGACTGTGCCGGTGAGGGTGTCGGCACAGGGGGTGGACACGCTGGAGTTCAGGCTGTACAGGGTGAACGATCCGGTGAAGTTTTTCGAGCAGTTGAGCGATCCGCATTCGGCGGGGCGGGCGGCGAGGCGGCGGCCGAAGGCGGTGACGCCTATTGAGAAGTTCGACGAATGGCGGCGGGAGACGCGGGCGTGGATGCGGGACCTGGTGAGGATGCAGTTTGGGGCCGAGGAGCGGGGGGCGATCCGGGCGTGGGTGAATCCGCCGGTGAAGGCTCCGGCGAAAGGGCCGGGGGCGAAGGGGGTGGCGACGGAGTATGCCGAGACGCCGCTGTTGAACCCGCAGCAGGTGGTGCGGGTGTGGAAGCAGCCGGTGAAGGCGAAAAACCGTTGGGAGAGCGTGACGGTGCCGGTGGAGTTGAGCGAGAAGGGGCTGTATCTGCTGGAGGCGACCGACGGTCGGTTGCAGGCGTATACGGTGCTGTCGGCGACGGATCTGGCGCTGTTGACGAAGGCAGAGCCGGGGCGGGTGCATGTGAGGGTGGTGGACCGGGACAAGGGCGCGGCGGTGGACGGGGTGACGCTGCGGTTGTTTGATGGGTCACGCAGCGAGGTGGCGGTGGAGCATGTGACGGCGAAGGGCGAGGGGCTGGAGTGGTCGAGCAAGCTGCACATGCCGGAAGGGCTGCTGGTGACGGCGCGCAAAGGCGAAGAATTCGCCGTGACGACGATTGACTCATGGGCGCTGGGCGGGGACCGCGAGGAGATGACGGGCTATGTCTACACGGACCGTCCGGTGTACAGGCCGGGGCATCCGGTGCATACGCGGGCGATTCTGCGCAGGCCGGTCTTGCAGGGCTATGAACTGCCAGCGGATTCAGAAGCCGAGATCGAGATCACGAATCCCGACGACGGGACTGTGCTGAAAAGGAAAGCAAGGCTGACGGCGGCGGGGGCAGTGTCGGCGGATGTGGATCTGCCGAATGATGCGCCGCTGGGCTACTACTCGGTGAAGGTGACGAGCGGGGAGGCGACCACCTACGGGGGCTTCCATGTGGAGGAGTACCGAAAGCCGGAGTATGAGGTGCGGGTGCGGGCCGAGCAGGGACGGATTTTGCAGGGGCAGCAGGCGGCGTTCCATGTGACGGCGAAGTATTACTACGGCGAGCCGGTGACGAACGCGAAGGTGGATTGGACTTTGTACCGGAGCCGGTCGTGGCCACCGTGGTTTGACGCGGATGAGGACGATATGGCGGGCGAGGGGGATGAGGGCGAGGGCGACGGGATTTCGTATGGGTCAGAGACGGTCGAAGAGGGCAAGGGGGCGTTGGACGCACAAGGGCGGTTGACGGTGCGTGTGCCGGCGGCGCGGGGGCGGACGGATCTGCGGTACGGGTTGCAAGTGAATGTGACGGATGCGTCGGGGAGGGAGATCTCGGGCGCGGCGTCGGTGGTGGCGACGCGGGGCGAGTTCTTTGTGAGCGTGGAGCCGGTGAGCTATGTGACGGCCGAGGGCAGCGCGGCAAAGCTGATCGTAAGGACGAGAGACTACGACGGCAAGCCGGTGGCGGGCGTAGCGTTCCAGGTGGGCGTTTCAGAGTATGAGTGGCGCAAACCGGCGAAACCGGCGTTTGTGACACTCGCCGGGACGACGGGCGCCGATGGCAGCGGGACGGTCGAGTTTGTGCCGCGGAAGGGCGGAGTGGTGCGGGCGCGGGTGACGGCGGCGGCGCAGGGCGGGACTGTGCTGGATGACGACTGCCACGTCTGGGTCAGCGGCGCGGGGTTCAGCCGGCGAGGCGATGAGAGGATTCAGATTGTCCCGGACAAGAAGTCGTACAAGGCGGGCGAGACGGCGAAGTTGCTGGTGGTGACGGGCGGGCCGGCGCATGTGTGGCTGTCGGCCGAGGCGCGCGGGGTATTGTGGCAGAGGTGGGTGAAGGTGGACGGGGACGCGGCGACGGTGGACGTAAAGGTTGAATCGAATTGGGAGCCGAACGTCTATGTCGAAGCCGTGTTTGTGAGGGAAGACGTGCTGCATCGCGGCAGCAAGATGCTGAAAGTTCCGCCGGAGGCGAGGTTGCTGAAGGTGGATGTGGCGCCGGATAAGCCGACGTATGAGCCGGGCGAGCCGGCGGTGTTTCGGGTGAAGGCGAGCGACCACCAGGGCAAGCCGGTGGCGGCGGAGTTCAGCGTGGGGGTGGTGGATGAGTCGATTTACGCGGTGAAGCGGGAAGCGGTCAGGGACATCAAGGATGTCTTCTACGGCCAGCAGTGGAACAGGGTGGGGACCGATTCGTCGTTGTCGTTCTACTTTGGCGGGTCAGCGGGCAAGACGCGGATGCAGTTGGCCGCGGCGCGGGCGCAGGGGCAGGTGCGGTATGGGCAGTTGAAAGAAGAACGGCTGGCCGAGCCGAAGATCCGCAAGGAGTTTCCGGATACGGCGTATTGGACGCCGGCGCTGGAGACGGGCGCGGACGGGCGGGGCGAGGTGAAGTTCTCGTTCCCGGATTCGTTGACGACGTGGCGGGCGACCGCGCGGGGCGTGACGGCGGATACGAAAGTGGGCCAGGCGATTGCGCGGACGATTGTGAGGAAGAACCTGATTGTGTCGATTGCGGCTCCGCGGTTCTTTACCGAGGGCGATGAGGTGGTGCTGCCGGTGGTTGTGCGCAGTTCCCTGCCCTCGACGGTGCAGGTGAAGGTGAGCCTGGATGCGACGGGGTTGGAGTTTATTGAGGGCGAGACGAGGCAGGTGAAGGTGGAGCCGAAGGGCGAGGCGGTGGTGGATTACCGGGTATGGGTGAAGCCGGGCAAAGAGGTGACGCTGCTGGCAAAGGCGCTGACCGGGCAGGAGTCAGACGCGTTGGAACTGCGGCTGCCGGTGGAGCCTCCAGGGCTGGACTATGTGACGTCGAAGACGGGCACGGTGGACGCAGGTGCGCCGGACCGGGCGCAGATGCAGTTTGATGCGCGGTCGATTGCGCACACACGGACGCTGGAGATTGAGGTGACGCCGTCGGTGGCCGGGACGCTGTTTTCGGCGCTGGATTATCTGACGTCGTATCCATATGGATGCACGGAACAGACGATGTCGAGTTTCATGCCGAACGTAGTGGTGGCGCAGGCGATGCGGTCGTTGAACCTGCCGGAGGCGATCGATAAGAGGGAGTTGGACAGGAAGGTGAAAGCGGGGTTTGAGAGGCTGTCGGAATTGCAGCACCAGGATGGCGGATGGGGTTGGTGGGAGTCGGACGCGTCGGATGCGTTCATGACGGCGTATGTGGCGTGGGGGCTGAAAGAGGCGCGGGACGGCGGGTATACGGGGTATGACTACATGGCCGGGCGGGCGGCGGCGGCGGTGCGCAGACAGTTTGAGCGACCCGCGGCCAAGCAGGCTGCCGATATCCGGGCGTGGCAGTTGCACGCGCTGGCGCTGGCCGGGGAGGCGAAGACGCGGGACATGGACTTGGTGTGGGAGAAGAGGGCGGATCTGACGAGCCTGGGCTGGGCATTGATGGGCTTGGCGGCGCAGGAGATGAAAGACGCGCGGACACAGCAGATCGGGTTGCAGATCGATCTGCTGGCCAAGCGGGAGGGTCCGTATGTGTGGTGGCCGGCGGAGCGGGACTTGATGCTGGACTTCGTGACGGACGCGTCGGTGGAAGCGACGAGTTTCGCGTTGAAGTTTCTGGCGAGGGATACGGCGGAGTCGCAACTGGCGCCAGGCGCGGCGCGATGGCTGCTGGCAAAACGCAGCCGGGGCGCGCGGTGGCAGAGTACGAAACAGACGGCGTTCGCGATTCTGGGGCTGACGGGTCATTTGAAGCGATCAAAGGAGTTGGAACCGGACTTCACGGCACGGGTGACGCTGAACGGGAAGGAGATTCTCAAACGTCGGTTTGGCGCCGATGATGTGTTTGCCAAGCCGGTGAAGGTGACGTTGAGCGGCGCCGAGACGGGCTCGGCGTTTGACTTGCAGGTGGAGAAGACGGGCGCAGGCAGGCTGTATTGGACAGCGAAAGCGGAGATGCGGCTGCTGGCCGGGGCGGTGAGCGAGCCTGCGGATTCGAAGCTGGCGGTGAGGCGGGAGTACTTCAGGATGTCGCCGGTGGGGGAGGGCGGGCGGATTTTGTATCAGCTGGTTCCATTCGATGGCGTGGCGAAGCAGGGCGAGTTGATCGCGTGCAGGCTGAAGGTGGACGGGGCGGATCACCGGTATGTTTTGATTGAAGATCCGCTGCCGTCGGGGGCGGAGATTGTGCCGAGGGACGATCTGTATCAGGTGAAAGGCGCGCCGCCGTGGTGGCGGGCGGGTTGGGTGCGGAGACAGGCGAGGGATTCGAAGATGGGATTCCTGGAGGCTTGGCTGCCGAAGGCGGGGGCGGAGTTCATGTACATGTTCAGGGTGACGACGGCGGGGACGATTCAAGCGCCGCCGGCGCGGGTGGAACCGATGTATCAGCCCGAGGTATTCAGTTCGACCGAGGCAGCGAAGTTTGAGGTGCAGAGGCCATGACAATGAAGGAAACGCTCAAAGCGGCGGCAGACGATTTCAGGTTGCATAGGTGGGCGCCGGTGATAGGCGTGGCGGCGGTGGCGGCCTGGGTGGGCCTGTTTTATTACTGGCTAGGGTTGCCGATGGGCAGTTTCTGGCCGTTTGTGGTGGTGGTGGCGCTGGGGATGGTGCTGACGGGCGGCTTGGGGGCGATGGTGCAGCAGTCGTTGACGGTTTACAAGCTGGATGACGGCAAGGTGGGGAGGCTGTTTGGGTCGGGGGCGTTCTGGGTGGCGCTGATTGGGTTTGGCGTGGTGGGATGCTGGGCGCCGTGGGTATTGGTGAACTGGACGCCGGCAGTGACGGGGGTTGCGATGCAGGCGGTGAGCGCGGGGGTGAGGTTTGGGTTGGCGGTGGTTTTGTTTGTGGTGACGTGGCTGATGCTGTGTGCTGTGGTGAGGCGGGTGATGGAGCACATGCGGGAAGGCGAAGTGGCGCCGTGGACGGGGGGGATTACCGGTTGACGGCGGCGGGCAGGCCGGTTGAGAGCCAACCGATGACGGCGGCGCGGCCGTGTTTTTTGATGAGGGCGGCGACGGCGGCCTGGGCGTTTGTGTAGGCGGCGCGGAGGCGTGGTTCGGAGCGGGGACGGAAGAGGTCCATTTCGGTTGTTGGGGCGAGGGGGGCTGGGG
>JACZJQ010000294.1 GCA_014860455.1 Bryobacteraceae bacterium
CCACCGTCCCCTTCGGCAAATACAAACTCTCCCGCCTCATCTCCGGCGCCAACCCCATCTACGGCTACTCCCACTTCAACTACGTCTTCTCCGCCCACATGGGCGAATACCACTCCACCGCCCGCGTCCTCGCCTTCCTCCGCGAACTGGAACGCGCCGGCCTCAACACCTGGCAGGCAAGCTGGAGCGAGCGCCTCGAAATCGACTGGCTCAAGTACAAGGAACAGGGCGGCAAGCTCCAGCTCCTGCTCCTCTCCCGCCCCAACTTCAACGACCAGCCCGAAATGCTCAACCGCGCCGTCAAGCTCAAACCTCTCGGCATCGCCCAGCATGGCGGATCCACCAACCGCTTCTGGGACATGAAACAGATGGACCGCTCGCTCGACTACCTCAAGCGCATCCGCGACCTCGGCGTCATGGTCGGCCTCTCCTGCCACAACCCCCTCGAAGTCGACTACTCCGAGCAACGCCACTGGGACGTCGATTACTACATGACCAGCCTCTATTACGTCAACCGCCCGCGCGCCGAGTTCGAACGCATCCTCGGCCAGGTCCCCATGGGCGAAATCTACCTCCCCGCCGACCCTCCTAAAATGATGGAGACCATCCGCCGCACCCCTAAGCCCTGCCTCACCTACAAAGTCCTCGCCGCCGGCCGCGCCGTCAACTCGCCCAAGCAGGTGAAGGAGCATCTGGCCGTCGCCCTGAACGGCATCAAACCGACTGACCCGGTGATCATCGGACTCTACCAGCGCTTCAACGACCAAATCGGCCAAACCGCCGGCATGGTCCGTGAAATCGCCACCGCGTCCGAAACAGCCTGAATCAAAGACGACTGAATCAGCCACAGCCTGATCCCGCTATAATCAAGGCGAGCGCGCCCGTAGCTCAGTCGGATAGAGCGTCTGGCTTCGAACCAGCAGGTCGGGAGTTCGAGTCTCTCCGGGCGCGCCATGTTTTCAATAACTTAGAGGCATTTAGCCCTCGCCCCGACCAAATTGACAGCTACGCGGAAATTTCTGCGCTGAGGATCGCGTCCATCTTGTCGGCCGCCGCGGATTCGAGGTCCGTGGTCACGTGTGAATAGACTTCCTGCGTGGTTCGCACCGAGGCGTGACCCAGAAGTTTTCTGATCGCCTGCGAAGGAACACCGGCAGCATGGAGCAGCGACGCGGCTGAATGCCGCAAGTCGTGGAAGCGGATCGCCGGCAGCTCCGAGCCGTCGCGCAGCTTATAGTAGTCGCGCAGCATGTTGCGGGCATCGAGGTAGGTGCCGCGCCGCGTCACGAAGACCCGCCCTGACTCCTCCCAGTCGTCGCCGGCTATGGCCCGCTCCTGCTCGCGCCGGGCCAGGTGTGCGCGCAAAGCTGCAACCACGAGCGTGGGCAGCAGGACCGAGCGCTGGCTCTCTTCGGTCTTGGTCGACACCAATTCGAGTTTGCCATCGACGCGCTGTAGCGAGCCCCGGATGCGAAGGCGCTGCCCGTCCAGGTCGAGGTCGTCGAGGCCGAGCCCGAGCACTTCCGCTTCGCGCATGCCGGTGCAGAGCGTAACCAGGAACAGCGCCTCCAGGCGATGGCCCTGGATCAGGCGCATGAACTGCCGCGCCTGGCTCGAATTGAAGACTTGCGGCTTTCGCCGAACACGGCGCGGGAGCTTCGCCAAGCCGGCCGGGTTGCGAACCAGCAGGTTCCAGCGCATGGCGACATTGAGTGCGGCCCGCAGGCAGTCGCGGCAGTGCTTCACCGTGGTGGAAGAGAGACGCTTGGCGCTGAGCGCGTTGAGGAAGTGCTGGACCTGCTGCGGGCTGAGCTTCGCCAATGCGATGGACCCAAGCCCCGGGCTGAGGTAGTTGTTCACCAAGTAGGAATAGGTCTGAAACGTCTTTGGGCTTACATTTGGCTCGGCGACTTCCCTGAGCCAGCGGTCGAGAAAATCGGTCACGGTCTGTTTGCCGGACGACATCGGAAGACCCTCAGCATGCTTCTTGCGGGCCTCATCGAGCTTTTCCTTGACGGCATTCCGGGTCTTCGCATAGACGTACTTGCGCACCTGACGCCCCAGCCCGTCGAATCCCGTCGTAAAGGAAGCCACCCAGCGGCCATTGGCCCGCTTGAAGATCGAGCCTTCGCCGTTGCCTCGATGTCTGGTCGTTTGGTCTTGGCCATCTGTTACGCCTTCGGCTTTCGCTCTTTCACTTTGCCCTTGATGGCCTTGCTGCGTGCGCTTTTCTGCGCCTGCAAGTCCCACTCCATCGCCTTGGTCAGGACTTCGACCTTCTCCCTCGGCATCGACTGGATGTATCGCAGCCATACGTCCGTCCGAGGGTCATTCAACCGGCTCGTACCCTCAGTCTTAATGGACTCCGTCTGGCCCGGCTGGAAATAGGTCATCGTCATCGCTTCGACGCCGAGGGGAGCCTTGAAATAGAACCTCAAGGCATCCATCACCAGTTGCTGCAGACTCACTTCCCTTCTGAGGCACTCGAACGAGATCCGGCTGTGGAATTGCTCCGGAACGCGGACTCCAACCAGGACCTTCTTCTTCTCCAGGCCTTCGAGGTTGGGTGGGGTATTCGTGGGCATCACTCTTTCAGCTTATTCTTGCGTAGACGCATGTACAAGTGTAGACACATGGCAGATGTAGATGCTTTGCTGTACGAGGGTAGTTGATATGGACAGACTCTTCTTGAAGCCCAAGGAGGCCGCCGAGCTGATCGGCGTGGTACGGACGCTCTTCCACCAGTTGGTGAAGGGGGGCGTCATCCCGTCCTGCCGCGTCGGCAAGACGATCCGCATCCCCGTCGCTGCCCTGAAGGCGTGGGCCGAAGCGCAGGTGGAGCGGCCCAGCACTGCGGCAGCCTCGCGCCGGAGTGATGAGAATCCATTCGCGACCTCGCCCTTGGCCTCGCCGCCATTCTTTATGCGCCGCGCCGGCATCACCGTCACATTGTGACGGTCAGCCATCCGGTCATCTCCGGATTGAACGCTATGGACGCGAAATTGGAACTGTCGTCTAATGGGGCCAGCGCGATCGGCCGGTGACCACCAAGATGACCGCCGAACACCAGACGTAGGCCATACAAGTACGCCAGCGGGGCGCTGGGCTCGTTTTCACCCGCGGTTGACACCTGGGGGCCGCGCAATGTGCCCGATTGCGTCATATCGCCGGCTCAGGCGATAACCATCTCCAGCAACCCGCTCTCTGCGCTCGCGGTCTATGTCGGCAGGGCATGCTTTTCAAGAACATCTGAGGCTCCAGCGAGGACAACCGGCCACCAGGGCCTTAAGCGCCTTCGGTCTAGGTCGCGTGTGGTAGCGGTAGGGTTTTTCATAGGGGCACATGGACCGGCAATGCGAGGAGTTCCTCGTTCTCCGAGGCGGGCCAGGGACCGTGGAAATCCATTTCTGAGCTTGTTGCGCCTGGTGCGAATCGGGAAAATTGTCGAGGCCAAGAATCGTCACGGAGACCTTCGTAGAAGTCCGATCCTGAGCCGCTGCTGACCAGCACCTCGGCCGGATGACAGTTCCTAGGGCGGCCGATCGAAGCTTATCGGGCTGCCGTGTCGTGCTGGCGCCGAAAGACCCGCTGCATCCGTGTGGCACCGCCCAAGGTCTTCTATGTCGTTGAAGTACAATGCCGAATGGCGGTGCCGGCGGTCCGGTCGCGCGGTTGATTCAGTCGGCCCGACTTGGGCATGAGCTCGGTCGGCTGGCGGATCAATGCCCGTGCAGTGTCCCCCGTTCAGCCTTCAACATAAGATCCACTCCGCATGCCGCCGCGGCATCACCCAGCTATGCCGACCTTGTCGAAGACAGAGCATTCCTCTCGCACTGTTCCTGTCACTGGTGGTGCTTCTTGTTGGGTCCGGTGAAATCGAACTTAGCTCCGATCTGCCTGGTTCCCAGGATCCGGCCCAACCCCAGCGGTTCGGTTGTGGTGGACGGGGCGGAGCCGGCGTCAGGGACATTTCCAACGGCCATCCCGTCCGGCAACTCGTCGACAAGGTAAACAGTCCCGCTCATGCTCCAACTGCCGCTGGCGCCGTCGGGAATCTCAAATTGCCAGTAGTCAATGCCGCTCTGTCCATTGGGTCTGACATCGAAGGCCTCCCAGTAGGGGGAAGTGTACGTGTAATCGCCCGTGGGGGTATGGGTGAAATCGAAGTTCCTCTCGATCTTCTGGATGACATGCGAATACTTGCCGGCGCCGTTCCTGTAGGCGCCGCCTTCATTGGTGAAGGTCAAGAACCTGACCTGCCATGAGAATTGAACAGGGCCGGTACCCACATAGCTGCGATCGGCCAATTTCGGGCAGGCTTTCGAATCGCTGTTCGGGCAGGAAAGACAGGGCGGGGTGACTTTGCTCGTATCGAGCTTGTTGCTGAGGTCTTCGGACTTCGCGGCCGCAGTGGAATTGAGGCAATTCGCCGAGGTCGACGCGGAACTCCCTGCGGGGGAGCCATAAGCGCCTGAATCGCCGCCCAGCGGGCGCAGGGCGAGCCGGGTCCAAATCGGGTTCGCAGACGAGCGCTGACTCGGCCGGTTCCGCTTGGCGTCCGGCTTGGCGGGGTCAGCTCGACTTCGTTCGCGCGCAAAGCGCCTCATAGGTTAATATTGCCACTACCCACATTCTGCTCCCAGGTGCCTTGAGGCGTGGCGTTGCAGCCGTGATTGGTCTGGGTGTCGTACTGGTTTGTCAGGGCGTTCGCCCGCGCTCTCAGGCTCGCGAGCGTCACCGTGGTTCCAGAGGCGCGCGCGGCATTGGCCTTGTGAACAAGCACACACGGGATGTCGAAGTGAAGTTGCTCATGGCGCAGGAGGCGGGCGGAGTCGGCCACACGCGCACGCGTGCATTCTGCGCCGATCACCGTGGAGCATTCTCCGAAGGAAGTCGCCGTGACCGCGCTGGCGGCGATACCGGCAGGGCAACCGGCGTTGTTGCCCTGGAAGTTGAACGTCGCTCCGACCGTACCGGGAGCCAGGCCGTTGAAGAACGTTTCGCACTGCGTGACCGCCGGCTGGCAGCCGTTGACAGACAGGACATCCGGTTGGCCCGATCTCGGCCGAACCCACGAGGCGCCCAGCAGGTTGGCCTGGAATACCTGGCCGCCCTGGAATGCGGTCTGATCGATGCGGAAGTGTGTTGCCGCCTCGAACTGTCCACCGCCGGGCGTACCGGGGAAGTTGGCCCACGTCAGCTGGCGGTTGGGCACACAGGGCTCGGGCAGCGCCTGGACTCCAGCCACGCGACCGAGCATTCCGTTGGCTCTTGTCACGCCGGACTGCTGCGCTGGGGTCGCAGTAGCGGGCGGTGAAGAGAGAAGGGCCTGAATGCGGGCCAGAATCGCCGCTCCGGCGGGCTGGGCGGCCAGCAGCGAGATGTCCTTGTTGACCAGGTTTTCCATGAAAGCAAGGGCGATGTCGAACGCGCCTGCGCCGGCCTGGTTGAAGACCTCAAGAACGTACTCGCGGTTGTCCTGAGCGTTTGCCACAGCCCGCGCGCCGAGATGGATTCCCCGTCCGGTGGCGGACGGTTCGTTGGTGAGGAAGTCTGCCGCGGCTTGTGTCAATTCAGCCGCCGGCTGGGCCGGCAGAACCGCCGGAAACTCGTCGAGCAAGCTCGACCACGCCGGGTCGAAAGTTCCGGCCATGCTGCGAATCGGGTCGGGATGGAGAATGCCCTCGTTGGTGGCGCTGTCGATGCGGATAGGCAACGGGAACCGCATTCCGATCTTCCAATTGGTCATCACCGGCGGAACCGCTGCGGGCGGGATTGCGAGGCGATAGCGGTTGTAGGCAAGCAACCCCTTGGCCAAGTCGTCGACTGTGAGAGGCGTGAAAGCCACAGGCGCGTTCCCACCGGAGGGCGTGAATGGCGTCGCGGAATTCCAGAGCGGCAACAGGACCTGGGCGAGTTCGCGAATTGTCGTCAAGCGGCCAACGATCACCGACACATTCGACTGGTTTGAAACAGGACCCACGGCGGTCGAGTTCATCGTCCCATCCAGGATGAACTGCACGGCGGCCACCGCGCCGCGACTCAGGACGCTGGTGGTTTGCCCCGTGTTCTGCCGTGAAAGCATGGGACCGGAGGGCCGGTTTGCGACGGGGATTCGCGGCGCCGGCATCGCGCCGCCACCACCAGTCTGCTGGATGACGTGCGTCAACTCGTGCGCCAACAGCCGCCTTCCAGAGCTCTCGGAGGGTGCGTACCGGCCCGGACCAAATACGATGTCGTTGCCCACCGTGTAGGCCAGCGCGCGTACGGCTCGCGCCGAGGCCGAGGCCTGGGAGCCGGCATGCACACGCACGCCGCCGAAATCGTGTCCGAAGCGGGACTCCATGAAATGGCGGGTGTGCTGGTCGAGCGGTTCACCAGGGGAACGGAGGACGTCGTCCACGATAGGAGGCGCGGCGCTTGCTTCGGGCCCGGGAACCTGGCCCGCGGCTTCACGCTTTGTCTGAAGGTGTTCCTCCTCCTCCTCTTCGGCGGGAACCGCTATCGACTCGCGCTGCACCTGAAGCTCATCCTCACAGGCAGGGCACATCCGCTGAAGGGATTCGCCGGCCGGCATTTGCACCACCCGGTCGGCAACGCGGTCCGCTTCCTGCTCATATGGATCACCGGGCTGGTTGACGGTTAGCTTTGGCTGTAGCCGCGACGCGAGTTGGCGCCACAGCGGGCCGGGAGAAGCTGGGCGGTCCTGCGGCGGGCGCTCCGCCCTGCTGTTGGTTGCCGTCCCGGCAGTTCGGCTTTTAAGTGAGAGTGATTGCATGGTCAGTGTGGCCTCGCTGGCTGTGGGTTATCGGGGAGGCGATCCCGAACCCCTTCCACGACATCCGGGATAAGATCCCTGAAGAAACCGGGAACTCCATCAAGGGCGACATGCCTTTGACAGCAATGACGAGAGGGCGGGAGGACTGCGCAGGCCGCCGCGACCTTGCCGGCCCGTGAACCCGGGCCGGCTCGCGCGTTGTCCGCCATTCTTCGAATGTGAGCGGGCTCAAACATCGCCGCTTAGCCTCTTCGCAGGAGCACGATGTCGTTCGCCGACGAGATCGTCCCCGGCAGCAGCCGGCGGTCCGCATCGTTGAGGGCGCGGATCGCCAAGCTGACATTGGGTGCAGTCAGGTTGCGGCTTTGCAGGTCCTTCAGCGCAGCTTCGGCCCTGGTCTTAGCAAGTGGATCCGGCGCGGCCTCCTGAGTGGCGAGCTCCATTGCGGCATAGGGAGCCATACGCTGAATTTCCACCAGCATCTCGTCGGTGAAGCTCGTCGAAACGCTGCCGTCGGGCGCGAAGTTGACTGTCGTGACGCGGCGCGGTCCCAACACTGCAGTGTCCGCACCGCTGCCCTCCAGTACGAATATCCGGCCCGTTCGCGGCTCCGTGACAACCTGGGATGTGGGTTTGCCGACAACCTGCTGCGGGTTATTCACCGGCAGAGGAGTAGTCCCCGAGATGCTCAGATTGGCAATGACGGGCGGCGGGGCGGCTGTGCCCGTACCCATCGCCGCGACATTGGCTCGCACGTTCGCGACGCGCAACGTGAGTTTGCCGGAGCCGGGCAGCGCCAGCTTGACGCCACTGAAGAGGACACTATTCAGCTGCCCAGCCGGGCGGACAGCAGTGAACCGGTTCACTCCGTCAACTTGGCTTCCGGCCGGCGGATCATTGATGAGCAAGACCGGAGGACTAGTCGCCGTGTTGGAGATGGCCGTGTTCAGGGAGTACTGAATATTGGCGGTCACCTCCTGGCCGGCGCTGCCGCCAGTGCCGGCCAGTACGTAGTCGCCCACTGGTTCAGCCGTGCCTTCGGATCTGACGGGTTGGGCGGCAGCCTGGGCTTCGAAGGTGAATGGACCGGGCTGGAGGGTGGTGGCCAGGATGATGGTGACGGTCGTGCAATCCACGCCCAGCGCAATTGGATTCTGAACCGTCTGAGGCGGAGCGGCCTGGCCGATCGCCGCCTGGATCACCTGCGCCTGGGCGGCTCGAAGCGCGGCCGTCACCGAGTCGTCGCCAAGGGCGAAAACGGCGACGGATCCGCCGACCGTCCCATTGCCCAAGGTGTTCCAGAGTTCCTTGGCCTTCTCCAATCCATTGCCAACTGCTTCTGAGGTTCCTTCGTTGAATTGGACATTGCCCAGCGACGAGATGATGCCGCGTTCGAGCGCTCCGGGAACACCCTCTGTCTGGATGATCGACAGCACCCGGGTCATCGGGTCCGTCGTGCGGAAGACTGCGTGGCAGGTGGTCTTGGTTTCCGCCTGGATGGTGACAAGTACCATCACGCCATCGGAACCGGGGACAGCCAGTGGCGCAGGCACCGCCTCCAGGGTTTCTGAGTGTATCTGGGCGTGCGGAGCGGAGATCGGCGCGACTGCGTCCTGCAAACGGCTTAACCGGGCAAGCGCGAGTGCATCCCCCTCGCCGGCCGCCACGCCACTGCTGGCAACGGCGCCGTAGAGGAGCCGGTTGCCGGGAGCCGCGGTCTGCCAGTCCGACTGGATCACGGACACAGGGGTGTTGAGCGACTGCACGCCGGCGGCGAACTCGACGGCATCCACGGGGCGGAAGCCCAGCTTGGCGATCACCGCGGCGTCGTTTGCCAACAGCGCCTGCCGGATCTTCTCCGCGCTTTCAAGCGAAGACGCCAGCAGGTGATACACCTGATACCGGCGGACCGCGGCGGCAACAGCCACCTTCTCTTCACCGCAGATCTTGTCGCGGCGCCGATGGAACAGCACCCAATCGGCGGTGGCGCGCACCAGCAGTTCGTCCGTGGATGGTGGCGGGGGAGGGAAGAGGAGCCGCGCCGCGGCATCGGCGAACCCGGGATCGCCGAGCGCCGCGCCAATGACTTGCGTGGCTGAGAGTGAAGCCGTATGCGCCGGATTGGCCGCTTTCAACACCTCGTCGTTTCGCGTGAGCAGAGAGTCGAGAATCACGATCTCTCTCGCCTGATCGCCGAGAACGATGCGGTACAGGATGCGGGTGCGGGCCTTGAGCGGGTCGCCCTGCCACTCCGAGACGAACCGGAGTGTGAGGTTGGCAGGACTAGTGACCAGCCGGATCTCGAATGTCCGCGCCACCGTGTCGTGTGTGAGAGTTGCATTGAAACGGAGACTCTGAAGGGAAGGAGAGCCTTCGCCCGTCTGCGCAGTGTCGGACGAGATCAGCAGCGTGGCCGTACCAGAGACGCGCCGGACTCCGGCCGATGTTGAGGGCGGCTGGTCCACGCGGAAGTCGCCTCGCCACTGAGAGTTCGAAAAGGAGGTCTGACCCGCGGTGGGCATAACGATCGCCAGTTGGAGGTCAACCGGGGTCAGCTCGCCAACCTGCATACCGAAGGGATCGCGCGCGCAACTTGCGCTCACCCAGACAGCGGCGACCGGCGGGGCATCCGATGCCGGCCGGAACCTTCCGGGCGCCGTCGAGACGCCGGCAGTGAACTTACGCTGAGACGCCTTGCCCGTGGCGGCGAACTTCGCGGATTCCGCCGCCAGACGATTGAGGTTCGCGAAGAGGTCCGGATCGGCAGACGCCGCGGACGCCTCCTCGGAGAATTTTCGAAGAGTCTCGAAGTGTGCCGTGTCGCGCACATCGCCAACACGGCCAAGCGCGGCGGCCAGGTCCGAGAGCTTCCCGACATCGTCAGCGTGGGCAGCGCCAGCCGCATAGGCGGCGGCGCCTCCGGAATCGAGCGATGCGGTCCGCGCCGCACCGCGCATGGTGAGCGCGGCGGCGGGCGGATTGTCCGTCGACTGCCCGCCCGGCGCGAACTGGATGGCCGCTTCCCAACCAGCACCGGGAATGCGCTGCTCCTGCCGGACGATTTCGCCGTTTGGAACAAGGATGTCCACCCGCGGTGTGTTTGAGGGATCGTCCAGGCCTTGCGTCAGAGAAATGCGGTCCATGTGCTGCGCTTCTTCAAGTGCGTGCGCGACGAAGTCAGGCCGAACGACGCAGAACCGCAGGTCGACGCCTTCGCCCAGCAGTTGCCTGACCTGTCCATTCACGGTGAGCGCGGAGCCGGGAACCACCGGCAGATACCCGGCGGCAGGCAGTTCTATAATGCCGCCGCGGATCAGCCGCCTGTCCGATGCTGGAAGCGCCAACACCTGCCCGGCAACCGCCAGGCGCTCGTTGAACGCTGTCAACGCGCTCAGGCCCCCCGGCAGAGTGGCCACGTTCAACGCAGCGAGACGGGACGAGACGGTGGCATAGAAACGGGTAACCTCGTCGAACTTCCCTGCCGCTTCGGCGACAAGGGAGCGGGCCTCGGCGCAGGGATCGTCCGCGCCACCCTCCGGCGGCGTGGTTGAGAACAAGTCGTGAAGCTGGCATTGAAACTGGAGGACCTGCGCGAGGAAGACGTCCCATGGCCGCATGCGCATCCGCCATTGCCAGTAACGTTTTGCGGGCGCATCGATCCGCTCGCGGCGGGCGATCCACGCGTCGAGGAAGAGCACGGCGCTGCCGGCGAGTCCGAACACGCCGATTGGCACCTCGCGGCCCGAGTCCGCCTGCGCGCCAAAACACCACATGCCGGATTCCAGCCCGGCCTTCGAGATATGCTGCGCGATGCGCAGACGTTCGGTGGCAAAGTACGCCGACGCCACCCGCGAGCGCAGGTGCGACTGATTCAGCGGAACAGCGGCTGAAGCCGGCAGCGGCGTGAGAAGCTGGAGTGGCCGGGCGCGGACGACAACGCCTTCCAGACGGTACGGACGATCCGTGCTGGTGACGCACGCCTCCTCGCACAACTTGCCGTACACATCTTCCTCGCCGCAGAGAGCTTCGGCATGTGCAATCGTGATCACGTAGAGGTCGCCGCTTTCGAGCACCTCCGCCGGTGGTGCGGCCGTGGCGACAATACAATCGCCGAACGCGCCCGGCAATGCGCGGGACTGCGCCAGCCCACTGCCGGAGGTGGTTCTCGATCTCTGGACCAGTTCCTGAATGTTGAGCGCGACTGGCTGCGGCAGAAGCAGAACCCGGCCTTCCGGGTCGATCGCAAGTCCCTGGCCAATCTGCAGTCCGCTACCGGCCAGCGAAACGTCGTAGCCGTAAGCAACACCGTGGCCGCCGGCCTTGTTCGAGTGTTCGACGAGCGACCGGAGGTAGCGCTGCTCGGACTGGAGATCAGTGGCACGCAGGAACTTGCCATCGAAGTAGTTCAGCCGTGTGAGCGGCGTGGGCGATGGAATCACCGTAATGCCGTTCTGTTCGCCCACCAGCACAATGGGACCGGGGTTCTTTGTGATGGTCGTCGCCATGGTCAGCTCCTCTCCTGCATATGCACGAAGTCGTTTCCGTTGTTGAGTGCGATGAGATTCGCGCCGAGCAGCGGCTCCGGCCCCGAACCCTTCGCGATGAACCGTACCAGGCTGCCGCCGAGCGGACCGGCAAAGCTGATGGAGACGGTTCGAGTGGCATCGTCGTAGCCTGCGCTGTTGATCGCGGCAGTCTGCCAGCCTGTCGTCTCGTCGAAGAATGTCAGGGAAAAAGCCGCGGCATGCACGCTGGCGGCGGCAAGGCCGGCGCTGGCCTGAAACGACAGAGTCTGCGCCGTCTCGTCGAGGAGGACCGATGCCGGATCGGCCACTGGACCTCCCCGGCTTTCGAGTTTGCCGCACAACAGCTCCTGGACCGCCGCGGTGGCGACGTGCGCAGGCCGGACCGAAACATCGGCGGCGCCGCCGGCGAGGGTCAAACCGCTCCCGGTCTTGGAGAGCGTGATGGCGTTGAGATTCGCCAGCGCAACGGGATATTCCTCAGCATCGGGCGGCGTCAGGTCGATTTCGTCCAGCGCGGCGAAGCGCCGGAACGAATCGAGATTGCCTGGCGCATCCAGCACCGCCTGGTCGGACTCAACGACTAGCCCGTCCTCACCCACTCGCGGCTCGTCGAGACCAAAGAGCAGCCTGAGCCGATGGTAGGGCTGGGGCCGCTCGGGCGCGTTGCCCGGACGAAGGAAGATCTCGACGGTTTCGAACACGCGCGAGTACGCCGTGCCGGTGGCGCCTCCTTCGCAGGGCTCCGAGAGCGCGGGAACCTGGCGGGTGAGACATGTTTTGAAGCGGATCACGACGTGGGCATTGAAGGTGATGGAGGCGTCGTCTTCAGTGAAGTCGAAACCGGCATCTTCACGATGCGCCTCGAACCATGCGGCGGCGCTGAGACAGGCATCCTGTTCCAGGTGCAGTTCCCGGCCCAACTGGTCGAGCGCGAGCCCCGGCTTCACGCGGATTTCCCCATGCCCGGTGTCGAGTTGGACGTCGAGCCCCCACACTACGCCCTCGCGATGCAGCCAGGCGTTATGGAGCCACATCTTGCCGCGATGGTAGGACTGATCCGTCTCGAAATCGCTGACGCCGAGCAGCATTCCGAAGTGATAGCGGAGTGAATAGAAAGGCGCCGAGAGGCCGTTACTCAGCTCGGCACTGGAACAGGAAGTCATATCCGGGGTGTTTGCCATGACACTCTCCTTAACTGTCTCCGCGGGTAGCCTGGAAGCGCCGCCGGCCAGCCGCGTTGCGCTCGAAGGCTGCCGAAGCTTCGCGAGCCGCGATCTCTTCCTTCAGAAACCTCTGCGTTTTTGCTGTTTTGTCCTCAGCCCTCATGCCATCGGCGTGAGCGAGTTCCGCCGCGTCGAGATTCGCTGTTAGGCTGGACGGATCGGTGTCAGCCAACTCGTTCAAGAGGGCGGCCGCCTCCTCAAACTCGTCGAGCAGGCGCCACGTTTCATCTGGAACTGAGGCTTCCCACACGTCCAGGTCAGTGCGCATTCCGGCGGTGTAGGCCGATTCCGCGGCATCGAGCGCGCTCAGCGCCGCATCTGTTTCGGCCGTCAGGGTCTGCACGTCAGCATCGGCGTTTGGATCAGCATCGATGTCCGCAGACTTCGCGGCGAGGATGGCCTGATCCAGTGCGGACTGCTTTGTCTCCAGTTCGGCGCGAGCGTCGTCGCGGGTCTTCTCGGCCGCGGCGGCGGCCGTGCCGGCGGTCACCACTGTGCCGTCGTTGATCCGTCCCGCCTGTTCGGCGGTGATCGGGGAGACAGCAGGGTTTGCGACTCTGGCAAGCAGCGCCGAAGCCCGGTCGAATCCGGCACGGCCTTGGGTTACGTAGTTCCGCAGCGCTGACTCCGCATGGCGGAACTGGTGGCTGAGTCTGGCGTCGCTGAGATCCTGCGCGGCGGCGACTGAGGCGCTGGCCGAGCTGGAATGCCTCCCGGCGGCGGCGCGGCGTTGCCGGGCGCGCGTGATCAGGGCGGCCGGAATGTCCGATTCGATTCGCGCCCGGGCGATTGTGAACGGCTCGTTCTCGGGCACGGTATTCAGGGCATTGAAGGCATCCGAGCGGAGGGTAGAGAGCGGTTCAACGGTGAGCGAGTCCCTACAGGCCGTGCGCCGCGCGTCCTCGTCCCCGGTTGTTTTGAGGGTCGATTCCGCCAGCTTGAGCAGGTCGCGCGCGATTCGCAAGCCGGCCGCCGCGCGGGATTCGGCGCTTGCCGCCGCCGCGACTGTCCGTTCCGACTCGAGCAACTCCGCCTGTCGAGCGCGGTGTGCGACTGTCTTCTCACCAAGTTGGTCCAGCAAAGGCTCGCCATCGGCTGGTGTTTCCACTGTTGCCAGTGCGGCGCGAATCGCGGCGAGTTCCCTGTCGAGCACGGCCAGTTCCGCGATAACCTCATCCCGGTCCGCCGCCGCTTGGGTGAGGGCAGTTCGCGCGTTTGCCAAAGCCTGCCGAGCGTCCGCCTCGGCGGTTATCGCCGTGTCGCGCTGCTGCGTTGCGAGTTCCAAGAGTGGAGCAGCCATATCGCCTCCTTCCGTTTCAGTTCCTTGCCATGCCAGGCGGGACGCCAGGAAACGCCTTGCCGGCTTTCTCGTACTCCCGCCGCACCGCGCGCACCAGGTGGCCGCGCATGATCCGGCCGCCGTCGGCCGCGGCCAGGAATGCCGCCGCTACAGCCGAATTTCGAATCAGCCCGCCGACAACCGGGTAGAGCGCGGCCAGCTCATAGAGGTTCACTTCGCTGTCCAGAACGTTGTCGTTCGGAATGTGCTGCCGCCAGATCTGGTGCCGCTCTTCGCGGTCCGGCTCGTCGAAGTTCACCACGAATTCCAACCGGCGCAGGAACGCGGGATCGATGTTCTGCCTGAGATTCGTTGCCATGATCGCGAGCCCCTCGAACCGCTCGAGCCGCGACAACAGGTAAGCGGTTTCAAGGTTCGCGTAACGGTCGTGCGCGTCCGAGACCTCGGTCCGGCGGCCGAACAAGGCGTCCGCTTCATCGAAGAACAGGACTGACTGCGCACGTTCAGCAGCGTCGAAGACCGATGCCAGGTTCTTTTCGGTCTCCCCGATCCACTTCGACACCACTCTCGAAATATCCACCAGCAGCAGATCCACGTCGAGAGCGTTCGCCATCACCTCAGCGGCGAGCGTCTTGCCGGTTCCGGGCGGCCCCGCAAACAGCATCCGTACGCCTCGCGCGCCGGTGCGGCCTTTCAGAAAACCCCAGTCGTCGAGCACCGTGCCCTGGTGATCGAGCCGCGCCACTGCGTCCTGAAGCTGTTGCTCGCGGTCGCGCGACAAGACCAGGTCGCGCCAGGTGGCATGCGGTCGAATCAGCCGTACTCCGCCGGCCAGAGTGATGGACGCACGCGAACGCAGGCACTCGGCGACGTCGTGCGTGCCGCAAGCGCGACCCTCAAGCCTCTCAATGCAGCGGACGTCGTTCGCCACCTCGGCGGCATTCGCCGGCTCGACGAAATAGCGCGACGCAAGCAGCGCGGCGCCATCGCCCAACTCGGGCATGAAGTGCGACCACATCCGCCGGCGGGCCGGGATAGGGATGGGCTCGACGAGAAGACCGATCAGAGGGCGGGTGGAACGGATCAAGGCCGCCCCAGTCCTGCACGCGAAGACGACCGCATCCGGGAAAGCGTCCAAGTTCGGCGCTTCCGGCGGTGTCATCTCGTCCGGCAACGGCAATCGCAGGACGGGCACAGCGTCGCGCGCCAGCGCCTGCGCCTGGATTTGGCAGCGAACCTCCGGGTCGGGCGACTTCTTCAATCGAAAACCAACAGCCTTGCGATCCGCGGCCCTCACCAGCGCGAGCGCCCGTTGAAACGCGGTCTCCTCGGAGTCCGCCGAGACCAGGATCAGGCAGGGTTCGGAGCTTCCGAGCGCACGAGCGCAGCGACGCGCCGCGGAAGTGCCGAGCCATTCCTCGAGGCCCACTACCGGAAATGGACCCTCAATCGGTTCCAACTGCTCCGGCCAGAATGGCAAGCCGTGCAGCGCGGGCCAGAATCCTTCGGTGAGTCCCAGTGATCGCTCGAAGAACGGGACGTCGCCGGTCAGCCTGATCACCCCGCAGCGCGTCAACGGGCCTGACTCAAGGATGGCCCTGAAGCCCTGGCGTTGGCTTACGTCGCCGGCGAGGAACTGAGCGGCAAGTCCGGCGGAAGGGCGCGGTTCGCCACGCGGGTGGAGCGTGCGGAGGGTCGAGGCGAGCCCCTCATGTTCCTCGGGCAGGCCCGCGAGCATAATCAGGTTCCGCTCGAGCTGGCTCAAGTTCAGCTTCGCCGAGAGGCGATCCAAGGGCGCCGTGCCTGCCGACAGCGGCGCCGCGCCACCGCCGAGCGACTCTTGAATGTTGCGAAGAAACGCGACGGATTGGGCGAGCGCAGATTCGGACTGAGGCAGCGAAGCGGCGAGAAAATCCGCCAGGCGGCCCGCCAGCATGCCGGCCTCGCTGCTGAGCCTTTCACTCATAGACAAACCTCACGACCACGCCAAGCCACGGCAGATAACCCGGATCAAGATCCAGAGCAGCCCGCCGCAAGTCAGTGGACACGTCATCCAAGGAAAAATGCACTTCAATCCAACCGGGATCGGCGGCAATCCATGCGGCGCGCCGGGAAATGAAACGGAGCAGCAACTCGGGAGAAAGATCCAGATGCTCCAACCTCCGCTGGGCCTCGGCCAGAATGGCCGCGGCCCACGAGTGGATTGTCTGGAGTTCCTCGTCCGAGGGCGGAGCCTCGCTCGACGAAGGCGGCTTGGCGTTCGGCGGCAATCCGGCGAACGCAAGGACGGCGGGGTCGCCGGGCTCGGCGTCCACAAGTGTCAGCGCCAGCAAATGCAGGCCCCACGACAATGACCGAGGGTACACAGCCTCCGCCATGCCGGATGCCAGATCCAGATCGGCGACCACGCCGAGAAGAAACAGCAGGCCGCCATAGCTGGTTCTGGCCTGGATGCGCAGGAGCGCAGGCTGCGTGAACTCGGGTTCCGCAGATCCAGCCTCAACGGCCTGCTCGATCTCGCGCTCGCGCTCATTCGTGGAGAAGGTTCGGAGCTGCCGCAATTCGCGCTCGATCCGGGCAAGCAGGGCGTTGAGCAACGCCCGGTCGAGGCGGGCCAGCGCCGGATCAGTCTCAAGAAGCACCAGCACCGCCAACGCCGGCAAAGCGTCCCCGGCAATCCTTGACGCGAGTGCCGCGAGAACGGAACCCCGGGGAGGGAACAACTCGCCGGCGTCGGGATCGGGTTCGGCCGTCCGCGCGGAGCGGCTTCCCCGATCATCGCCGAGTGGAGCCGGGGCGCCTGCCGCACGCGACGCAGCAACGGCCAGCGCCACCCACTCATCCGTCTCAAGCCGGGTGCACAGAGCCCCGCTCAGTCTGAGCCGGACTATTGCCGCCAGCACCGCCACGACAGCCTGCGGCTCGCTCATCAGCGCGCGCGTCAACTCGTCCACGGCCTCGCGTTCAGACGGACGCTCGCCGCGGCGCCAGAATCCCAACTGCCTCCATGCCCACGTCCGCCCGTAGTCGCCGCGCAGAACTCCCCCGGCCATATCGACCATCGCATGCACGCGTGACGTGTAGCGAACCACGCCAGGTTCCGGATCCCCACTCGCGGCACGCTGGATCGCCTCGGCCAACAACAGGCTCCATTGTGTGGCGATCGATTCGTCAGTCAGCGAAAGCCGCGGCCGGAACAGCGATGAAGCCGAGCGCAGACAGATTTCCTCGTGCGGCGAGATGCCAGTCCGATCCAGAGCCGCCTCGAGGCGGCCATCGAGGACTACTCCAAAAATGCGGTCGAGCCGCTTGCGGGCGTCCCCCGCTGAAAGCGGCAGCCGGTAGCGTCTCTCTAACCGCCCGATGTGCATGGAGTGCATCGCTCAGCCCACCCTTGTGTCCTTGCCCAGCCGGCTGGCTCCCGGTTGCGTGCCGGCTTCCGCACGTCCAATAACGACGCCCATGCCGAGCAACGATTGATCCAGTTGCATGCTCCTGAAGCCGCCCGTCGGACCGATAATCGACGAGAGCTCGACCAGCAGCCCGCGTCCCACGCGCATGCCGGCGCCTACCGTGCAGACGTTGACCACTGTGTGCGCTGGACGATGGACGTCGAGAATGTGTTGGACCACCTCCCGCTGCTCCTCGCTCAGCGTCACCGGTATGATCACCGCGAACCGGTGGGCATGCGTCTCGAAGGCGTCGTCCACGCTTCCGTCCAATTGTTGGGTCTCCGTCAGCCCAACCGCCCCGCCAACGCGGAAGCCAGCGCCGAGCACTGAACTCGCCTGCAGTCCACCATCGCCGCCGAGAATCGCACCACCCAGTCCGCGGACTCTGAACTGTTCGACGAGGACCGGCGGCCGTCCAAGGTAAATCTCAAGGAACCGCCGAAGTCCTGGAAGAGTTCCGCGGAAACGGAACAGCCACACGGCTTCCTCTATAAGACTGCGGCGCGCCTGCTCCGGCCAGCGGTCGTCGAGGACCAAGCCGACGAATGCAGCCAGCCATGGAAGCAATTCGCGCGGGGCGCCGCGCGGATCGAGCAGAGCGCGCCGCTCACTGCTCCGGCCATCGAGTTCACCCATCGCGCCGGCGAACATAGCCAGGAACCGGCGCAAGAAATCCGCCGCGATCTCTTCGCGCGAGAATACCCTCGGGATGCGGCGTAACAGATCGTGCGACCGCTTCTCGACCCGCAGTGAACGGACCTGCGGAGTGAACAGCGTATTGCCGCTCAACTCCAGCGTCACCCAGAGATATCGTCCAGGACCCGCGAATACAGGCGCTTCGTAGGTGTTGAACAAATCCCCTGGGCTCGCGGCTGCCCACGGGATCTCGCGGCCCGTCTCTTTGCGGTGCAACGCCAGCGCGACGCCGTCAGGACCGGGGACGAGGGACAGAGGCGGCATGGGCGGAGAGAGGTCGGGCCGGATCACTTCCATCGTTGCGGCATTGACCGGGGGGGTCCGCGCCAGTGCCGGCTCATTGGGTGGTTCATCGGTAGCCGCGCAGTGAACGCGAACTCGTGTCCCCTTGGGGATGCAGGCGTCCAGGAAGAGACGGCCCCAAACGCTATGGAACTCGCCACTGTCGAGTTGGTAAGTGGTGACTCGGCCGCGCGGAGCGTAGCTCACTCGCCCCGCCACGGCGTGGCGAAAGCCCCGTGCTGTCCAGTAGCCGATGCGGCCGTCGGGCGTTCGAACGATCCCGCGGCCGTCATAGCCGCGCGCCTTCAGAGAGGGCAATTCCTCAACCGCCGCAGCACTTACCCGGAAGCGGCGGAAGTCCTCCAGCGGCAATCGCGCGACGACAAGAACTGAGCCGGCTTGAAATGCGATACCGGTGGCACGGGGCACCTCGAGCGGCAGGCGCCCTTTCGCGAGAATGCGTTCCCCGTCAAGGATGAACAGTTCGCGCGCCGGAGAAACGGCCAATCGAGACGGCTGTGTCAGGGCTTGCGGCGGATCGAGAGGAAACGGCCCGGTTCGCGCGTCAATCCTCAGCAAGCCGGGCGGATCGCTGGTCAGCACAATCACCCAGCGCCCCAGGACGGCCATGTCGACCGGACGGGCCTTGATCCGGACCCGGCGGAGAAGACGTTTACTCCACAGATCGAGAATTGTGATCTCTCGCGTCTGAGGATCGGCGATGTACAACCGCGCATTGCCGTCCACAGCCAGGGCGCTGGGGTAGCTCAATGGGCGCGTGGACCCGCCGGCGGGATTGAAGTCGCCCAATTCCTGTTCGGTTTCCGATTCAATCAAGTCCACTGGAGCGGGGGGATGATCCGCGGCCCAAAGGAGCCGCTCGACCCGGCCCTGCTCCGGGACGCTGTGATAGAGGCGGCAGTGCTCGTCGAAGGCAAGTCCGGCCGGCTCGGGAGGTTCGCCCGCCGCATCCACAATTCCGGCGTCCGCCCACGCCAACTGCACGGCCTCGCCGATGAGCGCGGTGTTGTCGAAAGAGGCCCGCCGCCACTGGTCTTCGGTCCGGATCAATGCAAAAGATTCAGGCGACCGCATCAGCCACTCCTCTTGAGCGCGTGAGGCACGCAAATTCCAAAACCCCTCCCGCCTGTCTTCATCAACACACCTGCCGTATCACCGGAATCGGTACCGGCGTCTTCCCGGGCGGCGGCGCCCCGATCGCCTCGCCTGGATTGAGCGTCACTGGACCCTCAACCACCGTGATCCCGGTCAACTCGGGCACTTCATAGAGGGCCAGTTCCACGGTGCCCTGAACCCATTGCTGCGCCGCCTCATCAAAGCCGGCGACCTTCAGATCCTCCAGAAACTCCACACCCTCCACCTGTAGCGCCGCTGCCTCCAACTCCGGACCATGCACACGGCGGCCCAGTGGCCACCCGGTCCCAGTCGGCCCGTACGGCGGCAGCGGGGCAAGGTACTGCCGGATCACCAACTCCACCCACCGCCGCACCGCCTCGACGCCATAGCCGTCCTTGACCTGCAGCCCCACCGCGACCGCGACCTTCCGGTAGGCCGGTGGAATCACGTATAGCTCAGTCGTGACAAGCCGCCGCGCGTCGAGCCACTCGCATACGCTGCGCAGTAAATTCCGGTCCGGCCGCGGCGCGTTCGGATTCGAATGATCCTCGGCCGGCCACACCACGACGCTCACAATGCCGGGGCGCTCGCCCGTCCTGGTTGGCGGATGGAAGCGAGGCAGGCACTCAGCGCGCCCCACCTGTGCGCCTGGCGTCATGCTCGCCAACTCCCTGAAGTCGCTGGCAGTGACGGCCCGATCGCGACGCCGCAGTTCGCCTGGAATGCGCTCCAGCGCCTGCTCGATGGATTCCGCCTCCGCCCCACCAACCGCCGCCAACGGATTTTCCGCCTTGACCGACGGCGCGGACGGGAGCTTGTTGATAGCGCCCGCCGCTACATTGCCCCGGGCACCGCCGCCATACCGGTACTCCACGGAACGGATCCGCTGCCCGATCTGCGGTGGAAGCCCCTGCAGGCCGTTCCCGAACCGGACCGTGCCCGCTTCGCGATCAAGAATGTAATGACCTGCGTCCGCCCCGCTTGCGTGGAAGCCATCCACTTCAGTCCAGCGTTTCCAGCCACCAGCCTGCTCGACCTCGAGAACAAGACTGCCCTCGATGACCGGCCGGTGGGCCAGTTTGTACGTCTGGCTCTCCTCCGCGGTGCCCGTACCGATGAACTCCGGCAGCGCCCGCCGGGACTGTCTCACCTCAGCCGCGTTCACCCCCACGTGGCGCACTTTCCCGAAGCGGCTGCCATCGTGACGGAAGGCGCGCAGCCAGAAAAGCACCTTTGCTTCAGTGTCGCCGTCGAGCGCCGGCGGGAGGTCGCCCGTTCCGCGCAAGTCGGGATCCTCCAACGGAAATACGCCAAAGTCGCTCGCATTTCGCGGGAGCCGCAGGCGCACGATGCCTTCCTGTGTCAAGCCTCTCGTGGTGTCCCCTTCGATGGCCACCGCCTTGTACTGCGGCTGGCCGGCGCTATCCAACTCGCCGGTAGAAATCTGCCATTCGACAGCCGGACCCGAGGCGGCTGTCCCCGCGCCCGGACATGAGTCCACCTCCTCCATGCGCGGCACGACCTGGTCCGGCACGAAGCCGAGATTCAACAGCGCATTGCCCAGTGCACTCTCATCGGTCTTCGTTTCACGAATCACCGCGACCCAGATCATGCCGTCGACCGCCGCCCCGAAGTCCACCGGCGGCTCGGAATCGTCAGGCGAAATCGTGACCGTCGAGTAGTAGGCTGGTTCCTCCGCCTCGCTCAAGCCGCCGAGCGCATCGAGGGTGCGCAGGACGAATTCCTGGACCTCCTGCTCGTCCCCATCCGGCGCCGCGGCTTGAATGCGGCCCGCCGCCACTACCGAGAGCGGCCAGACCATCGCCTCGCTGAGGGTCTCGAATGCGATATCGCCGGCCTTGGCCTCTGAGTAGAGCGGAACCAACACGCCCGCGGGTTGCTCCGTTGTCATGGTGAGAAGCGCACGCGCCGAAACCGCCGGCCGCAGCGGAATCTGAAGCAGTCTCAGGTACTCAAGCTTGGTACTCTCCGGAATCTGGTTGAACCGGAAAAGCAGATTCTCTCCCAGGAACGCGAACAGTTCGATGAGCGTGATGCCGGGATCGCTCGGATTATGGTCGGTCCACTCCGGGGTGTAGACAGGAATCCGCCGGATCAACTCGTCGCGGAGTTGCTGGTAGGAGCGATCGTCAAGTATCGGTGTTGGTATCGGCATGGCGCTTCACTCCAGATAGAAGGGATAAACCAGGTTGTCGCGTCGGCCGTCCCGCGCGTGAAGATAGAAGACCTGGATCAACACCAGCGACGGATCGCCGCCCGGTTCCACACGGACCTCCAGCAATCGGATGCGCGGCTCGGAGCCCGACAGCGCCCGCTCGACATCGTGTTTGATCAGCGCCCGTGTCGCCGTGTTGTTCGGCTTCATCAGGTAGCGGCGCAAACCGCAGCCGAAAGTTGGCCGCATAATCCGCTCGCCCGGCTCGGTCTCGAGAATCAGCAGAATTGACTGGCGGACCTTTTCCGGCCCCCCCTCGTAATTGAGAAACCGGGTCGCGGTGTCCGGCAACACCGGGAATTGCCAACCGCGCCCTAGCATGCGAATAGTGGACATCAGGCCTTGACCTCCACGCGTTCCTCGTACTCCAGCCCTGAAGTGGCGCTCGGCAGTGAGCGCCGAACTGCGCCGGCAGGCGGCGGATCCACTTCGAGATGGTCCGGCAGGCTGGAGGAAAAGTCCGCCGACTGCGTCCCGGCCAAGGCGACCTTCTCATTCAGCGTCAGCGAAGGATTCGTCAAACTCCCGAGCGTCTTCCCGGTTCCTGGAAGCATCGCCGAGTCCAGCGCAACTTGCAGCCCCGCGCTCACATCGAGGTCAACGTCAAGGTCCAGTTCAATCTGACCCATCGCGGCGTCCAACTCGGCAGTCACTCCGGCGTCGATGGAGATGCTTGGCGGGATGCAGAACTTGAGCTTCAACAGGAACCACAAGCCGAATACGAACATCACGATGGGCAGAAACAGCCGGAACACGAACGAAGCGACGATGGTGATCAGCGGGATTGAAAAACTGCATATCGCCGCGCCCGGTTCTTTCTTGCTCACGCTGCTGAAGTCTTCCGGGTCGACAGTGACTTCAATGTTCGATGCCTCAGGCGCGATCATCCGCACCGGCGCGCCCTCGCCCGGTTTGAGCGTCATCGCCTGCGCCTCGAGTGCGGGCAGATCGGGCAGGAAGATGTTAATCGGACGGTTACTCGTGCCCGAAAGATCAAACGGATTCGCCAGTTGATACGACTCTGATCGCCGGCTCCACACGATCTCGCCCCGGCAGTCGTTTCTTTCGCGCTTCTTCGGACAGCGCGCGTCGTGCCGCCGGACGAAGCAGCGTACTTCGTACAAGCTGCGGTCGTCGAACCGGGCGCTGCCGAGCATGTCCACATCGGCGCTGGTTGCAGGCAGTACGCCGAAATACAATGTCCGCCCGCCTCCGCTATGGCCTGCTCTGTCCGGATCCGGGATCAGGGGATACAAGGGGAAAATGTGCTCGGCCACTTTGGCCGGCGTCTCCTCCACTTGCTGCCAGGTCCCCACGCCCTGGAACCCCTCTTCAGGGAACCATCCCTCCATTGCCAGGCTGATGCCATACTCGGCCGCGACGGCCTTCAACTCGGCCTGAGCCGCCAGGAACTTTGTTTCCACTCTCGCCCGCAGACCCTGCACCGCGCCCGGCTTCATACCCGGCGGCAGTTCCTCAAGCTGCATTAACTGCGCCCGCTTGGCCGCGATGTCACGGACCGCCTTCCGCGCCTCGGCCACCGCGCCGGCCGGGATCCTGGCCACCCGCCGCCGGACGACGAAGCCCGCCTCGCACGCCTGATCCCGCTGCGTGTCCGGGAACCCGGGCACGTCACAATGCAACTCGCACACCACCAGGTAGAACCGCTTGTGCGTCTCGAGGTAGATCTTGCGGATTCCGGTGGCCGCCAGCCGGTAGCGGGCCGTTCCTTTCGCCTCCACGGGGCGCCTCACGAAATCGTCGGGGTCTATGTACTTCAGCGAATGCTGCGGATCCTGAATGAAATCGTTGACGAAGTTTGAGGATTCAAACTTCTGAAATGCCGGCCGCGACAAGCGGCCCACGAGCGCGTCGTAGGGATCGCTCCATCGGTACCACGGCCCGACGAGCAGCCAGGGATGATGATTGTTCACCATATGTTCCCCGCTCCGGGCGTATAGGACGGCGATACCACGCCAGAACTGGCGATCATCGTGGTGCAGGTGACGATGCCGTCGAACGCCGCCATCGGTGCGTGGACGTTGAACGCCGCCGCGGTGAGTTCGACGGTCGAATTGGCCTGGATCTCGATCTGTCCGGAGGCGGTGAACTTGATCGTGTGTCCGTTTGCGTGAGTGAGTTCCACCTCGCGCGCCGCGTCGTTCAACACAAGCGTGTGTCCGCTCCGCATTGAGATCGTTACCTTCGACGCGCCGTCCGTATCGTCGAACTCGAGCAAGCTGCCCGAACGTGTCTTGATCAGCCGCTTGTTGTTCGGTGCGGCCGGCGGCTCAGGCATCGCCTCCCGTCCGTTCCAGGCTGCCCCGATAATGTAAGGCCTGCGCAGATCGCCTGCTTCGAAAGCCACCACCACCTGCGTGTCCACCGACGGCAATACTTGAAACCCCTGACCGTCTTCGGCGTAAGGCGACAGCAGCGTCGCCCATGAGCGCACCGAGTCACCATCCGCGCCGAGCCAAGGGAACTTCAATGCCACCCGTCCGAGGCTCTCCGGATCGACAATATCCACCACCAGCGCCGGATAGACGCCGAAGTAGCGGCGGGCGTCGCCGTCAGGCCGGGCCGGGCCGCTCATGCACCCTCCTGTATCGTGGCCCGCTCGGCCGCGAAGTGCGTGCGGTGTCCGTCTGTCAAGTCGTATGTGTGGCGGACCCGCGTTACGTAGTAACCCGCGCCGTCGAACGGATGCCCCATTCGCTCCAGCGTCAAACGGCTCCCTACCACCATGTCCGGCGTGCCACTCGTGGTCCCCGCAACCGTCACAAAACCGCGTGCCCGCCGCAGGAACTCCGCGCGCGCCCAGGCTGCCGCCTCGGCGCCGTTCAGCGGAGCTTCACGAACACGGTAGGAGGCGCGTTCGCCAAAGGCACGTTCGAGGATCGAGACGCCGCTCTCGCCGGCCGTAACTTCGGCGTCAATCGCCTCCACTCCCGCTTCCTCATCCACCGCCTCGCGGTTCGACGCGTCATAACCACTCACTTTCACCTTGGTGCGCTGGTGCGCCAGGTCAGCGCGCGCCTGCACGTCGATCAGGTGGTTGCCCTGCACCAGCGTGATCTCTGTTCCGGCGCGTCGGTCCCGGGTCTGGAAATAAAGCGTGTCCTCCTGAAGCGAGATTTCGGCCTGGATCAACCGGGCGCGCTCGCGCAGAAACGCGAGGTCGCTCATGTTCCACTGCTGGACCACGTCGTAGGTGGGACCATCGGCGTCCGCTTCGACCCGCAACCCGTGTTCACTCGCGATTTGCCCGGCGATCGCGGCGTCGGTCACGTTTTCGTATGTCCGCGACCGCCGCGTCATTCTGAGATCCATCAATCGGTCCTCAGCGAACACGCAAACTTCGGGCGGCCGCCCTTCGTGGAATTCCACTTCCATCCCACTGACGTAACCCTGGAAGATTGTACGCTCGCCTCTGGCCGGTCCAATTGAGACATCCATCCGCTTGCCGAAATCGAAGGTCGTGCCGTCCAGATACAACAGCTGCTCCGTGTTCACTCCGGCCGCGGGACCCACGGCCGTGAATCGGGCCGACAGCCGTTTCAAGCCCGCGGTGTCTTCCTCGACCTCGAGCCGCACCAGATCGCGCGCCAGTTCTCCCTTGACGTTTCTCTCCACCTGGAAGACGGGCGCCGCGGAGTATAGGAGAACGTCAGTCATCGAATCCTTCCGCCGCGGTCCGCAGCCGGTCTCGCGACAGAGCCGACTGAGACTCGCGCACTCGCGTCACTTCCTCCCACCCCGGGCCGCCGTCCCTCGCTCCGGGGGGCGGTTCAGGCTCCGGGATGACCTCGGTCGAGAGCTGGTCGATATGCACCGACATCTGCCTTCCTCCTCAATGTCCGCACGGGCGCGCACACCCGCAGGGGCGGCGCGGCGCCTTGCTCGAAGCTCTGCCGGCCGGCCCGTGTGAAAGCCGGCCGGCCGGCAAGGCCACCCAGCCTGGCGTTGCCGGATCGTTGGTCAGGGGCACGCCGCCCCTGTTGAGACCGCTCTGATTCGCGGTAGACCGCAATGGAACGCCGAATCCGAACGACGCCGCGCGGGCGTCGGCGACGGGCCTCGGCGGCGACGGCGGCGCCTGTTGCTGGCGCGAAGGCGACGGCATCCCCGCCGACGTCAGCGGCTGGCGCGCCTGCTCGGGCATCACCGCCCGATGCACAATGGCCACAGCCGCCGGCGGGGCGCCAAATGCCTCGCGCGTCCTGCTCTCGGCGCCTAGCACCTTGGTGTTCTTGACCGATTCAATGGCCGCGTTCACTCCGCCCGCCGCCGCCAGCGTGAACTTCTGCTGCAGGTCAGCGCCCGAACCGGCCTGTGCCACCGTCACCACTCCTGGTTCCGGCACCAATCCAAACGCACCCTCAGGCGTTGCCTTCGCGCCCGCGCCCGCGCCCAGGTGGACGCCCAGGCCGGCGGTTGCGTTCAGATTCGCGCTGAATCCAACCTCCAATCCGGCCTGCAACGACAGGGCGCCTCCGATGCCGCCCTCAATTGACAATCCACGCCATGCCGCCGGATCCAGCCCCATCCGCGCCCCAAACTCCGCGGCGCTTTCCCCTCCGATTGCCAGCCCCACCTGCGCACTCAACCCGAAACCGGCACTGCCCACCGCGCCGAGAGATGCCTGGCCTGGCAGCGAAGCCTTCCCCGCCTTATTCGCGCCCGGTCCGGATTCAAGAAACTGATACCGCCGGTCCTGCTCCTTGAACGAGAAGTTCACCTTCGCACGAAGCGGCACGCCGTTCGGAGCGAAATGGTCAAAATCCATATTCAGACTGTCGACCACTCCTTCCAGCACCAGGTCGCCCCACTGAAACCGGAGCTTCGGCGGCGCCTGCTTCTCGCCGCTCTCCTCCCGCGGGTAGACGAACTGTTCCACCTGCATGGTCTTCTCGCGCACTGAGCGGGGCGATTCGGTGGTGCCTTCGTCCGCCGTGTCGAAGATCAGTTCCAACGTCAACGTTGTCGAACTCGATCCGGTGTACTGCCGCGTCTGCTTGCCCAGCGACTCGCCGCCTTCCACGCTGTTGGTAATCTGCAGGCGCAGTGACGAGGGGTTGAACTGCACGGGAATCGGTTCGCCCAGCGGGGCGGCCGATTCGTCGCTGCTGATTGCCTGGAGTGTGGCCTTTTCGAGCCGGCTCATTCGCTGCTCCCCCTTACGGCGCTCTCAGGCGCAAGCCCTCGTGCGCGATGTGTAGTTCCTCTATGGCTATTTCGCCGGTCTTAGCGTTCAACTCCGGCCCTCGCAGCCGGACCGGTAATCCGCGGTCGAACACCCACGTGGCCGCGACTTCGTCGCCCAGGCTCATCACGTCGATGCTGCCCTCGCAGCGAGCCACCGGCCGCTGTCCCGAGACGATGCCCTGGATCCAGTTCCACAGTGACCGGTCGGCCTCACCGGAAGAGCCGTGGAACATGCCTCGCTTGAGAACGATGTTCTGGTACTTCGCGCGACCCACCTGGCGGACCACGGCATCGTTGTTCCCGCCTTCCAGATACTCCTTCACGTCCATTTCCACTTCCAGACCGCTGCACTCCTGAAATCCGCCGTCACCGAACTCCGCGCCGTCGACACTGCTTCGCAGTTTGATCTGAAACCGGAACGATCGTAGTAGGCTGTTCGCCATCGCTTACTCCTCCACCGCCAGCGTCCCATCGCCGTCGCGCGACAGCCGGAGCACGATGAACTCAAGCGGTTCGGCGGGCGCCACGCCCACCAGTGCGATCAGTTGCCCAGCGTCAAGAACGCGTTGCGGGTGGAGTTCAGCGTCGCACTTGACGAAGAACGAGTCCTCTTCCGTGGCGCCCTGAAATGCGCCGGCGCGAAACAGCTTTCGCAGGAATCCCTCGAGCAGCTTCCGGACCTCCGCGCGCAGCGCCGCGTTGTTGGGTTCGAACACCAGCCACTGCGTCTGCTGCTCGAGCGTCCGCTTGATCATCGTCACCAGCCGCCGCACGCTCAACTGCCGGTACGAGGGATCGCGGCTCAACGTCCGCGCCGCAGTCAGGCGGATGCCATCCCGCTCGCGCAGATATACATTGATCCCGTGCGGGTGAAGCTCGTCATGCCGCTGCGCGGAGACGGCGTCGTCCACTGTTACGATTTCCGCGGCCAGTTCGTTCGCCGGACCGTGGGCGACGCCGAACAGGTTCTCCTTCCGGGCGACGATCCCCGCGGCCACTGCCGAGGGCGGGATACGAATCAGCGAGTCGCGGCTGTCGTCGCGACGCGCGGCGCGCAGCCAGGGATGATAGGCGGCGACGTAGGCCGAGTGAAACCTCGACCGCCATTCAAGTATCTGCCGCTGCTTCAACCCTCGCGGCACATCGAGCAGTACGACGAATGAACGGATCTGCTCGGCGAATTCCTGCAGTTTGAGTTGAAGCCGGGTGATCTCCTCCAGATCTCCAGGAATCTGCGGATTGAGCCGCAGCCCTTCCAGGTCAGGCGCCACCGGCTCGGGCTCGGGCGGCGCCACGATGGACAGGCAACGCTCGAAGGACGGTCCGGCCAGGGTCACGGGGTCGGTGATGGATTCGGCAGCCACCAGCGGCTCGGGCGAATACAAATCAGGCGCCACAACCAGAGATAGGTCCGCCAGTCGCCCCAAGGCGTGAACACCATCGCCTGGCCCGCTGTTGCCGAAGACCCAGCCGGCGTCGAAGAAGTCCTCGGGGGTGATCTTCTCGTAGAGATCCGTGCCGCCCGCAAAGGACACTGCCGTCACGCTCTCGTCCGGCAGCACTTCGGATTCAGCCCAACTGTGATCCGGATAGACAAGGCTCGACTCGTAGCACAACGCCGTTGCAATCCAGCGCGGATGAAGGGAGGAAAGGCCAAGCCGGTCATGCGTCTCGGCCCGCCCCGTGCCATCACTCAGCGAGAGGATGCCATGGACCACCTCAGCACCCGCTGGCAGGCTCGATACGCTACTGCTCAGCATCGCCCGGTGAACGAAGCCGCCGGCGCCATCGCGCCCCTCCCGGACAGTGCGGGTAATAAAGCGCAGCTCGATGGAGCCATCCTCCAGAGTAAGACGCAATAGCGAACCCGCCGGCAGCTTGATGTCTCCCGCGAATGTCAGACTCGACGCTGTCCGGGCCTCGAATGAGACCGGGGAGTGGCTGAACCGGATGGACGCCGAGATCTGATTCCCCCAACTCCCTTCGTTCCTCGCGCGCAGGATCAGAGGTCCCGCCGGCGTGGAGGCTCCACCCAGAGTCCCCGACGCCGGCTGTCCTTCGTTCTCCGGATGGAGTTTGTCTTCGTGAACGATGCGCGCGATGTAAGCGCGCCGGCCTCCCTGCTCGAAGAAAGCCGCCACCGCATAGGGCAGCATACCCGGACCTTCAAACGCGCCGTACAGGCTGCGGTACTCGTCGAAGCTCTCAACCGCGACCGCGGTGGTCCGCAGGCGCGGCCGCTCCGGCTCGACGCACGGCCGTCCATCCCGCCACCGCTCGTCGAACACCGGGACACGCGCCGGCCCGCGCGGGGAGACTCCGGCGAAAGCGCACACGTCCATGCGCACGCCGGTCAGGGCGCGAAGGGGCACATCCGGGTGGTGATAGATCCCGGGCGCGCCAAGCGGGAATCGGACAGCCGAGGCCATGCCTACTTGTACTCAATCCCTTCGTGAACCAGGCTGATTTCCTCCATCGCCACCTCGCCGCCGCCCTTTGCAGCCAGCGTCGGCCCCGTCCACTTCTTGGGCTGGGCGTTTCGCAGCGACCAGGTGGCCACGGGTTGCCGCGCCTCGTCGAGCAGCGTAATTGTGATGTTGCGCGGATCGGCTGTCCCGTCGCGAACCGTCTTCAACCACGCGAACAGGTCGTCCGAACCGACCAGCCCGCGCTTCAGCGTCACATCGTCGAGCTTGTGTGTATTCGGCACCTTGCGCACGGTATTGAACTTTTCGTTCCCGTTGCGGTACTCGGCATAACTTACTTCCACGCCGAGACCGCTCACGTCAGCGAAGCCGCCGATGACCGATCCTTCCGAGCCGTCGCCTTGTTGGCCGCCGAGAGCGACGACGTAGTTAAACGCGCTGTAGGGGTTGTCGCGAAATACAGGCATTGTTGTCTCCCAAATCCTTTAGACCTTGGCATCGGCCGTCCATTGGCCGATCCGGAAGATCACAAATTCAGCCGGCTTCACAGGCGCGATTCCGATGAGGCAAATCAAGCGTCCGTTGTCCAGGTCGTTCTGCGTCATGGTCGTCCGGTCGCAGCGGACGAAGTAGGCTTCCTCCGGCTTGTCGCCGAGGAGCGCGCCACTCTGCCAAAGCACCAACAGGAAGTTCTCAACCGTCTCTCGAATGTTCGTCCAGAGCCGCGAGTTGTTCGGCTCGAACACGGCCCACTGGGTCCCCAGGTCAATCGAGTGCTCGACGTAGATGAACAGCCGCCGCACGTTGACGTACTTCCATTCGGGGTCGGAGCTGATCGTGCGCGCGCCCCACACCCGGTTGCCCCGGCCTTCGAAGAACCGCAGCGCGTTGATACCCTCCGGGTTGAGGACATCCTGACGCTCCTTGTTGACGTTGGCCTCGAACCGCGTCAACCCGCGTACAATTTCGTTGGCCGGGGCCTTGTGGACTCCACGCTCAACGTCGGTGCGCGCATAGATGCCGCACACAAAGCCCGACGGCGGCAGCATCAGCCGGCGCGGCGGCGCGCCTTGCGCGGGCCTTTCGGTCGGATCGAAGATCTCGACCCATGGGTGGTACATCGCCGCATACTTGCTGTCAAAGCGCCCCCGGAATGCCCGGATCTCCGTCATTGAACTGCCCTCCGGCGCGTCAAGCACGCCGATGCGATACCGGAGCCGCTCGCAATGGCTGATGAGCCGCCCCACTGCGTCCGCCGAGAGATCCACGTCGCCGTACGCGCCCGATTCCGGCAGAGCCACTATCGCAATGTCCTCGATCTCGCCGAGCGCCTCTAAGCCTGTCGCCTTGATTTCGGAGTTATCCAGACTGGCGGCCTGCCCCTGCAGGTCGGAAGGTTGAGCTACGCCGCCATCGTGCCCGCCGGCAAGCCGCACCCCCTGGCCGGGATCGGCCGTGCCCCTGAGCGCCAGTAGCAGCTCACCTGGATGTATCGAACCGGGTGTCCAATTCAGTTGGACCACTGAGTTCTCATCCTCGGGGTCGTTGGCTTGGAGGATTTTGCCGATGTAGCGTTTCTGCCGGGGATCGGCGGCCAGCTCGTTGTAAACGTCCACGCGGTCCAGATCCACCGTCACGATCACCTGCATCTCAAGAATCTGGATGACGTCGCTACCGCCGGGCGCGGGTGACGAACCGTTCAACCGGACGAAGGTCTGGCTTCCATCCGGCGCAACTTCCACCACGGCTACGTTTCCCGCGACGGGCGGCGTATTGCCCACTACCGCCGTCCCAGCCGTGATCTCGACTATCGAGCCTGCTTTGGCGCGTTGCGCCTGCGGGCCGAAGGAGCCGTGTGTATATGCCACGTTGCCGCTGCGCGCCACTCGCGTCTCCACCAGCACGTTGCCGAAGCGCCCAGGCCATCGCGCTCGCCACGTCGCGGTCCCAGCGCCGCCCGCCACCGGGACTGCCGCCTCCGCGACGCCGTAATCGTCGGCGCCGCCGCCCGAATCGCGCGGCGCATAGACCCGCGATACGTACAACCGCTTGCCGCCGTTGTCGAAGAAGGCGCGCGCCGCGTGCGCCAGGTATACGATCCGATCCTCTTCGGGGTCGGCCGAACCCGGGGCGGTAAGCAACGGATCCAAGCCGCCGTATACCTGCTCGAACTCCGTGAAGCTGGTAATCAGCCGCGGTTCCGTTGTACGCGGACCCTCGGGATACTGTACCGGTCCGAACCGGGTCATGCCGGCGAAGCCGGTGGTACTGGTTGGCACGCCTTCGATCGACTTCGATCGAAAGCTGACTTCCTCAACGTAAACTCCTGGGGCCAGGTATTCCGGCATCGATGGGCTCCTTTACTTGACTTCCGCGCGTCGCGGTCTACGGCATAGTGAACTCATTGGTCTCGCTGTGCATTCGTCCGAGCCGAATGCCAATGTCTCGCCCGGCGCTCTCAGTGAAACCGCTGGGCAATACCTCGCCTGCTGAAACCGGATCGTTCTCAGGGTCGGCCGGGTTCAACGATTGGGCCTCTTCGATAGGCAAATCCCAAAGTGGATCCTGCGCGGGCACGTCCGCTGCCGGGGGAACCGGCGCAACGGCGGGCAGGAACACGTCCACCCGGATTTCCAGCGGATCGGCAAGATCGCCGACAGGGCTGGCGGACGGATGGAGCAATAGGAGAAACTCGCCGCGGTCGTCGGCCATCGCCCGGCCCACCACCGGACCGCCGCCGGGAAGCCTCGCCGTTACGCGCGCCCATCGTCCCGGGAGTCCGCCGCGTGTCACCCGCCCTCGAATGCCCGTGTGAAGGGACGCCACGTCGTACGCCGCACCGGGAAACAGCGACGGCCGCCGCACACGGTTCCGATACGGCAAGTCCTCCGCGTCCTCCACCGTCAGGATCGGATAGCTGATCAGCCGCGGTACGAATCGCCGCCAGCCTTCGACGAAGCGGAGAGTGACCCGGTCCGCCACGCCCGGTTGATAGAGCAGCGCGTGCAGGCATGAATCGTGCCGGTCCACGTGGGGCCGCGGCAGCCCTCTGACCGAATCGTTGAACACCACCTTGATTGGATGGGCGATGCGGAGACCCCGGCCTGCGTCGATCGGTTCCAGCCCGAGGGCGAGCCGCTTGATGTTCTCGGCAAACCGGAGATCGGCAAAGACGTTCATGCTCCCACTCCCGGCCTCGCCCCGGTCACCAGCGTTGTCACAGGGGTGTCGGGCTGTGCCTGCCGCGAATCGATTCGCGCGATACGCGCGAGATACGGAACGCTCAACCGGTAATCCGTCGGCAGTGAGTCGAACGTGCGCATCACCGCTTCGGTTGTGATCTCTTCCATCACCACCTGGATGGACTCGTTTGGCCCCCAACCGGCCGATGGGTGCAGCAACGGACCGCTAAGAATCGGGGTGGTCTCCAGGCACTGCATCGCCTTGCCGATGATTCGCAACTCGAACTCCGAGTTGTCCGCCCACGGCGTAATCAGGAAATGCAGATCCACCGCCAGCCGCCCGCGCCCCTCCTGGCTGCCGATCGACGACCAGGCTGCACGCATGGTCTTGTTGAAATCGACGCGGTAAAAGAAGATCGATAGTGCCGGCGAGCCGATACTTGTTGATACGGCGTTCGGCTCGAAGTCTGATGTTCGAACCAACACGGCGCGCGTCTTGCTGCCGTCCACCGGTTCATCCTCTCCGAAGGCGGCGTTGAGCATCCGCTCGATACTGCGCCCGGCTGCGGCGATGACGGTGTAATCAGCCATCGAGTCCGCCTCCCGGGGAACCGCGGTCGCGGTCGAATTCCTGCACCGACCGCTCCAACAGGCGGAGGAACTCCCGGGCGAACACTGGTGTGGTGACAAGCCGTGTATGAATCATCGGATCGCCATGGCTCTCGTTGTACGCCTGGCCGAACTCGAGAACCAGCTCCTCCTGGCTATAGCCGATCTGCAAGTAGTTAGCGTAGCGGGCCTCCAGAGAACCTCCCCCTTTCTTCCTCTGCCGCGCCCTTGTCGGCCTGGGAGCCTGCCTATGAGCAAGCGCGTGGCCGTTTGCGCTCACAAACGGGTAAGTAGTGGAGGCCAGACGCGTTGCGGGTGATTGGGGGGCCGGTAGCATTGCGGCGATGTGTCACAGGCGGATGTGACGGCCGGGCCGTGTGATTCGACCGTTGCACTTTAGTTCGTAGGTTTTGCGCTATGTCACGGCCGTCAGTGACATCGTCGCGTGCTAATGTGACACTTGCGCTGGAACGGATCCACTCGTACAGGGAAACCGCCAGATTAAGTCCTCCCTGCGCTCTGCCAATCTGTACCATTTCGTGATAAGGTCATGATTACTGTCTAGGACCAACTAGCCGGAGGGCTGCATGGAGGGTACCGTCCTCATTCTGGGGGACGAAGGGGACATCCCGAGGTACGTTCGGGGCCCGCTCACTCAGATCGGGTGTCGCATCGTCGAACGTCCACCAGGAGTTGATGCAGTGGATGCGGTGCAGGAGACGCGTCCTGATCTGCTGATAGTGTGGCTTGGAACGATCGGCTCACTTGATGGGCTTGCCCTCGCTGTGCGCCTGCGGCAGACTGGCGTGCGGATCCCAATTCTCGCCGTCACCGCAAGGGGTTCGGAGGCGGAAGCTGCCGCGGCGCGACGCACAGGTGTGAACGATTACTTTCAGTTGCCGTCGGCTGCCGGGGAATTCATGGCGGCGGTTGCGGAGCGGTTGCCCCGCGAAGACAAGGCGAATCCCGCGGGGAGGCTGCTGGGACGCAGCAAGACCATGCGCGAACTGCGGGAGTACCTGCCGCAGGTCGCCGCAAGCGAATGCAATGTCCTGATCACCGGTGAGACCGGCACCGGGAAGGAACTGGTGGCCGAGGCGATTCACGCCGGCAGCCAGCGGTGTCAAACCCGGATGCTGGCTGTCAATTGCGCGGCGATCCCGGATAGCCTTCTGGAATCGGAGTTCTTCGGCTACGAGCGTGGCGCCTTCACGGGCGCGCATGGCAGCCAGCGGGGCAAGCTTGAGGAGGCCGCGGGTGGCACAGTGTTCCTGGACGAGATCGGCGAGATGAGCCTCCACGGGCAGGCAAAACTGCTGCGGGTCCTCGAATCAAGAGAGATTCAGCGTCTGGGCAGCCGCCGCAGCGCCAGTTTCGACGCGCGTATCGTTGCCGCGACCAACATGGACCTGGAGCAGATGGCGGAGGAAGGCAGGTTCCGGCTCGACCTTTACTTCAGGCTCAACGTGGTGCGCATGCAGATCCCGCCGCTGCGGGAACGCAAGGAGGATATCCCGCTGCTTGTGAACCACTTCATCCGAGCACTGAACCAGAAGCTGGGCTTGGATGTGGAAGGCTTCACTCCCGATGCGCTTGCCCTGCTGCTTGGCCACGAATGGCGCGGCAATGTCCGCGAGCTCAAGAATCTTGTTGAGGCGATCTTCGTCACCCGGCCAGGCCGTCACATCGGTCCAACAGACTTCCCCGACCATTTCCGGAAGACGCTCGATCGGGAGCGCCTGCGTGGCGAGGGCAATGGCGACCGTGATCGCCTGCTCGCAGTCCTCGAAGCCACCAACTGGAACAAGACCGAAACTGCCCGCAGGCTGAAATGGTCACGAATGACGGTCTATCGTCAAATGCACCGCCTCAAGTTGAACAGTGGGCAGTGACCATCCTGTCTACTGCAAAGGCGACTGTATTCAACAGGCGGCGGGGGCCGAGCCAAACGTCCCGGACTTTCTGAACCAGAAGCTTGAGATCTCATACCAGCCACCACTCGCGGTGAGCATAAGTCAGCGTACAACAGCGTGTTCGCGCTCCAACCGGGCGCCTCGATCCGGGCAATCTTCCGGGTCTTCTGCCCGAATCGAAGCGACCCAGCCTCCGCAACGCCCGTCCTCCGGCAAACTCATGTTTCCGGGCGGGGGAAGAAGGCGAAGTGGCCGTAGTAGCCGGAGGTGGTGGGCTCCTCGCGGGACCAGGTGAGATTGAACTCGCGGCCCGACCAGCGGTTGATGAGTGTGGTGCCGAGTTCGCCATCGGCCATGGGCAAAAACGAATCGTACCAACGCGCAGCGCCAGGCAGATTGTCGTCGGGCAGGCGGGCTTTGCGCATCCGCATATCGAGGAGTCCGGGCGAGGCGACAGAGGCGCCCTCCGGTGAAATCTGAAACTCGACAGGCGCCCGGCGGACGGCAAGCAGGCGGCCAGCCATCACGCTGAACCGTTCGCGGACCAGCGCTTCGATGGCCCGCCGTTGGGTGCTGCCGGCGGTGTCGCCGATCACAAGCACGCTCCTGCGCGGCGGCGGCGCGAACTGGATCGACCAGCCGAAACTGAGATTGGCGTCGCCGAGCACGACCAGAGCAAAGACGGACCCGGCGAGATCGACGCCGCCGTAACTGCCCGACTTCACCCGCCAGGCGAGCATCGCCTGGCGACCACCGGTCTGGCTCTCGCCGGACCATTCGCAGTAGCAGCCGTGAACCTGGTTTGAACGGTCCTCGACATACTCGCCGCGGATCACATCTTCCTGCGCCGCGAGGGGCAGCAGGGCGAGAAGGAAAAACGCGAACCGCATGGCGTTTCACCTCATGCCGCGGGAAGCGGCCGGTTCCATTCTGACACCGAAGCCATCCGGACTCCAGAAAAACACGCCGCGGCCGCGGCCCGCTTTTCGGGTTTCCCAAAAACAGGCATGATTGAGGGATGAAAACCGCGATCGTCTTCGCCATGTCCGCTGCCGCGCTGGTTGCCGCTCTGGCCGTTGCGCCCCATGGCGCGCCGGCGTTTCCGGGAGCAGAGGGTTTTGGCGCGATGACGGCCGGCGGGCGTGGGGGCAAGGTGCTGATCGTGTCGAACTTGAACGACGCGGGGCCGGGGTCGCTGAGGGCGGCGTGCGAGGCGGCGGGCAAGCGAATTGTCGTCTTTCGGGTTTCGGGGCTGATTGACTTGCAGACGCCGATCCGGATTGTCGAGCCGTTCATCACGATCGCCGGGCAGTCGGCGCCGGGCGCGGGCATTTGCCTGAAGCGCAATGGACTGACGGTGAACACGAACGACGTCATCATCCGGCACCTGAGGTCGAGACCGGGAGACATTTCAGGGAAGGAAGTGGACGGACTGGCGATTGGCGGAGACAGCCGGCGGGTGATTGTTGATCACTGTTCGGTGTCGTGGGCAGTGGATGAGAACCTGTCGCCGTCGGGCAATATTTCGGATGTGACGGTGCAATGGTCGATCATCAGCGAGGCGTTGAACCGCAGCGTTCATGGCAAGGGCGCGCATGGGTACGGCAGTCTGGCGAGGGCGGCGGGTGGTTTGTCGATGCATCACAACCTATGGGCGTCGAACTCCAGCCGCAATCCGCGGCCTGGCGACAACTACGCGCGGCCGCCGCATCCGGTGATCGACATCCGCAACAATCTGATCTACAACCCCGGCGGCGGGAACGTGATCGGCGAGAACGTGACGATGAACTACGTGGGGAATTACACGAAGCCGGGTCCGGACACGGTGTTGAAGGTGATGTTCAGCCCGACGGAGAAGTATTCGATCAAGGCGTTTGTTGAGGGCAACATTGTCGAAGGCATGGCGGGATTTTCGAACTGGTTCTCGAAGCCGGTGGAGATGCTGGCAAAAGCGGCCGAAGCGCCGGCGGTGACGATGACGGACGCGAAGACGGCGATGGCGCGGGTGCTTGCGGAAGCCGGTGCAACGCTGCCGGCGCGGGATGTGGTGGACGGCAGGATTGTGGCGGGGGTGCGGGCGGGC